>WAPO01000109.1 GCA_015520705.1 Thermococcus sp.
CTGGGAGACTGCCCTATATGCGGCGCAAAAAACAGCCTGAAGGCCATAAACCACGTGCATGAGATTCCCTACTTCGGCAAAGTGATGGAATCAACGATAATATGCGAAAAATGCGGCTACAGGAATGCTGATGTCATGATTCTCGAAGAGAAGGATCCAAAGCTCTATACCGTGAGAATAGAGGGGGAGAGGGATTTATTCACGAGGGTCATCAGGAGCAAGAGCGGGACAATAGAGCTGGAGGAGATAGGCGTTAAGATAGAGCCCGGCCCAGCGGCCGAGGGATTCATAACCAACGTTGAAGGCGTCCTTGAAAGGGTGCGCGAAACCCTTCTCATGACGAAGGATTTTAAGAGGCAGGACGGGGAGGAAGAGGCTGTCAGAAGGGTCGACGAGCTTCTGGACTACATAGAGGAGGTCAGGGAGGGCAGGAAGCCCTTAACCTTGAAGATAATGGATCCATTCGGCAACAGCGCGCTCATAGGCGAAAAGGTGAAGAGCAGGCTTCTAACGAAGGATGAAATCAAAAAGCTGAGCACAGGGCCCTACATAGTCTATGACCCTGAGGAGGGCTAAAGGTAAACCGCCTCCCTGCTCATCAAATCCTCTATCAGATTTTTAACCCATCCCTTCCTTGTTCTGCTTGAGAGATGTATTATGCCCTCCACGCGGGTTCCATATTTTTCCTCCATCTCCTCCCTCGTGAGGGGCTCCCTGAAGAGAAATGGCCGCTCTATTGTAAATGCATAGCCCCTGTCCCTGATATATTCCGAAAGCCACTTCCTTCCCTTCTCCTCGCCGTGAACAAATGTCAGTCCGCTCCTGTCCTTTGTGAGCTCCCAGAGGGTTTCCAGATCAGCTTCTATCACCTCGCCGACCTCAAAGCCTCCCGCTATAGTGCCCCTTCTTGTCAGTGCCTGCTCCTCGCTCAGGCCCAGCTTTCTGAGGGTGCTTCTCAGTGTGTGCGGATTCCCCCGGGCGATATAGAGAAAAACTGTATCCCCCTCTCCAAACACCCTTGCCTTTCTGATTTCAACCGATTTCAGCCCTCTGAATACGAGCTCCCCGTAGACCTGATGGAGGGCTATTACATGCTCCATTCTATCACCTGTATCGGCTATAATCTCGTGGATGCTCTGATTATGTCATTCACGACAGCGGATGCAGTCTCCCTGATTCCGGCACCTGCGCCTTTCAGGACGATGTCTCCTATCAAATCGCCTCTTATAACCGCGGCATTTGAAGCCCCATAGACCGCAAGGGGAGAGCTTTCCGGGACTTCCATGGGCCTCACTGTTACCCTGCCCTTTTCAACCCTCGTAACGAGCCTTATCGTGCGCCCCCTTTTTCTGGCTCTCGCGATGTCCTTTTTAGTTATGCCCTCTATCCCCTGCACTTCAATCCTGTCGAAGGCCATCGGTCCGAAGGCAACGCAGTGGAGTATGGTGCCCTTATAACCGGCATCTATCCCGCGGAGATCTCCTGAGGGGTCTCTTTCGGCTATTCCGAGCTTCTGAGCCTTTTCAAGCGCCTCCTCAAAGCTCATGCCGTGCTCCATTTCACTGAGGATGAACGTTGTTGTCCCGTTGAAAACGCCCTCGATACTCTCTATGGTGTCCCCCTTAAGCCCTTCCTGCAGGAGCGTTATTACAGGGGTTCCCGCCATCACGGTCGCCTCAAATCTGTAGCTGAGCCCTCTTTTCTCTGCCTCCTCCGTCAGCTCCGCATAATGGAAGGCGAGAGGCGGTTTGTTTGATGTTATAACACTCCTCCCCTGTTTAAGAGCCTCCAGATGCCACACGTGTGCTTTGGGATCGTTTGTGACGTCAATGACTATGTCGCTCTCCACCTCCCTGACGACATCAACCGGCCTGAAATCAAAGAGCTCATAATCGTTCGTCCATCTGGACAGACTTCCGAGGCTTTCCTTTATCATAATCGCCTCTTTGAGGTCTATATCTTCATTCCAGATTGTGGCGGAGGAATCGCTTATGCTAACAACCCTGAACTCAAGTCCATACCTATCTCTGAAGAATTGCTTTTTTTCCATCAGAACCCTTGCAACTCCCCTGCCGACGTTCCCAAAACCGATAAAAGAGAGGGAAACGGCCTTCATTTTCTGTTCACTATGACCTTTATGAGATCCATATCCCTCACTATTCCAACGAGGTCTCCTTCACCCCTGATTACCGGCAGCTGCTCTATGTGGTGTTTTGACATCTTCTGGGCAACCTCATAGATGCTCATGTGGGGAGTTGCTATTATGAGGTCTGGGTTCATTATTGCCTCAACGGGCTTCTTTGGAAGCTGAAGCTCTGCTTTTTCAAAGAGCAGGGTTGGATTGCTCTCTAATATCCATTCTTCCTCACTGGATGCCACCAGCGCGGTGCTCTTCATGACCCTGACAATTTCGCTATCCTTCAGAAGGTCTGTCTCATCAACCATACCCACGAGGTTTCCATCATCATCTATGACGGGAATTGCCATTGCATTGCAGAGGAGGAGGGCTTTAAGGGCTGCCTTAAGTGGTGTTCCCCTCCATATCACGCCCGTATTCCTCTGGTAGTAGCTCTCTATAGAGATACCCTTCATCTTTTCGTTCTTTGAAAGATAGCGCCTTATGATATCCCCAACCGTCAGAATCCCGACAACTCTGTTTCCCTCATCAACAACAACCAGTCTTCTGTAATCCCTCTCAAGCATAAGCCTGACAGCTTTTTTCAGATCATCGTCTGGCTTCACCACGGGCACGTCTCTTTTAACCAGCATGGCAAGCTGATCCTCATCGGGATTGACGAGAAGCCTCTTTATGCTTATTATTCCAACCAGCTCTCCAGTCTTCCGGTTTATTACAGGGAATGATCTAACCTTATACTTCTTGAAAACCTCCAGGGCATAGCTTCTTGTAGCCGGTAGCTCCACAACCACTGGATCGTGGGTCATCAATGTCTTAACCTTCACTTTCATCACCGTCCTAAACTAAACTGTGCTTATAGTATTTAAGCTTTTCAGGGGGAGATAGGGAAGAAGAGGAAATCAGCCCAAAGCCGAAAGCAGAACACCTGCGGCAACTGCGGTTCCTATAACACCTGCAACGTTTGGACCCATTGCATGCATGAGGATGAAGTTTCCGGGGTCTTCATCGCTGGCCATCTTCTGCACGACCCTTGCACTCATTGGCACCGCCGAGACACCTGCCGCACCGATCATCGGGTTTATCTTTCCTCCGCTGAGCTTCATCATGACCTTCCCAAGCAGAACACCACCGGCCGTCGCTGTTGCAAAAGCAACTATTCCAAGGCCTAAAATCTCAAGGGTCTGGACCTTCAGGAAGTAGTCTGCCCTCATGGTCGAACCGACACCGAGGCCGAGGAATATTGTAACGATGTTCATGAGCTCCTCCCTGGCGGCCTTGCTCAGCCTTTCAACGACGCCGCTCTCCCTGAAGAGGTTTCCTATCATGAGCATGCCAACCAGCGGCGCTGCTGAAGGAACAAGCAGACCGATTATTATCATTGCGGCAATCGGGAAGAGCACCTTCTCCCTCTTTGAGACAGGCCTCAGCTGTTCCATTCTGATCCTTCTCTCTTCTCTGCTTGTGAGAGCCCTGATCACTGGAGGCTGAATCAGGGGGACGAGGCTCATGTAGGAGTAGGCAGAAACAGCAGTTGCGGGCAGTATCTCAGGAGCGAGCTTCGTCGTCAGGTAGATTGTCGTTGGCCCGTCAGCACCGCCGATGATTCCTATCGAAGCTGCCTGTGGAAGCGTGAAGCCGAGGAGCACCGCAGTCAGCATTGCGATGAAAACGCCTATCTGAGCAGCGGCTCCAAGCAATGCTGTCTTGGGATCGGCTATCATGGGGCCAAAGTCTGTCATGGCACCAAGACCGAAGAATATCAGGAGAGGAACTATCTCCGTTGATATGAGATATTTGTAAATCAGGTCAAAGAGCCCGGGGGAGACTCCCTGTGGAACCGGCCCTACCATTGGCCAGTTGACCAGATGTGAGTTCGGTATATTAACGAGGACTGCGCTTATGCCGATTGGAAGAAGGAGGAGAGGTTCCATTTCATATCTGAGCGCGAGATAGACCAGTGTCAGACCCACAATTATCATGACTATGTTTCCGGCGGTCAGGTTTACCAGTCCCATGCCCTTGAAGAATTCAATGATTGCCTGTTCCAGACCTGTCATATTTATCACCCGATTTCTATTAGTGGTTGGCCTGTGTCTACTGTGTCGCCTTCTTTTACGTGGATTTTTTTCACTATGCCGTCTTTTGGTGAGGGGATTTCGTTCTCCATTTTCATTGCTTCTAGTGTTAATAATGCTTGGCCTGTTTTAACTTCCTCACCCTCGCTAACAAGAATCTTCAAAACCTTACCCGGCATTGGAGCAGTTACAACACCCTCCCCAACCGGCGCTGGCGCTGCCGGCGTTGCCGGCGCCGAAACCGCTGCAGAAGAAACAGGCGCCGAAGCCGAAGACACTGGAGCCGGCATCTCCACAGTACTTAAGGGAATCCCTAAATCCTTTGCTTTCACTTCATAGCTTTCTCCCTCGAAGGAGACCCTGAATTTTCCGGAGCTGAGCTCTTCAACTTCCACCTCATACTCCACACCATCAACGATGACCTTAACCTTTGCCATTTTACCACTCTCCCATCTCATAATTGAAGTTCTCGACCTCTTCCATCTGGCTGTGGAGCCCGTAGAGGCGCCATGCATCCGAGGGCTTTCTCCTGAAGGGCAGAGGTCTGAGCTGAGCTGCCTTCTCGGCGGTGTATGCAAGAATTGCGGCTGTTATAACCGCCACCTTTCTGGGTTCCAGCTTTGGTTTTTCCTCGGCTCTGATCTCTTCGGCCTTCTCCTCCACCGGCACAGCCTTTCTCTCCTTCTCTATAAGGCTCACCTCCAGCTTCCCGATGGCATACATGGCTAGAGAGAGTATAATCAGAACGCCGAAGACCACGCTGACGCCCAAAATGGTAATATAGAGACCCTCCATAAAGGCTTGCATTGAAATCATTTCCGGCACCTCACAGCGGTATGTTGCCATGCTTCTTCGGCGGGAGTTTTACGCGCTTGCTCTCCATGGCTTCAAGGGCAAGTATAATTTTCGCCCTCGTCTCTGCTGGATCAATAACATCATCGATGTATCCCCTTGATGCGGCAACATAGGGGTTGGCAAATCTTTCCCTGTATTCCGCTATCTTTTGCTGGCGAACCTCCTCCGGATTCTCCGCCTTGGCTATCTCCTTTCTGAAGATTATATTTGCTGCTCCTTCCGGCCCCATAACCGCTATTTCAGCTGTTGGCCATGCAAAAACGAAGTCTGCACCTAAGTGCTTTGAACCCATGGCGAGATAAGCGCCACCGTAGGCTTTCCTGAGGATTATTGTGACGAGGGGAACTGTCGCTTCAGAGTATGCGTATAAAACCTTTGCCCCGTGCCTGATTATGCCTCCGTATTCCTGCTGGACACCAGGGAGATAGCCCGGAACGTCGACCAGCGTAACTATTGGGATGTTGAAAGCATCGCAGGTTCTTACAAATCTTGCAATCTTGTCTGAGCTGTCAATATCGAGAACGCCAGCGAGGTGTATTGGGTTGTTTGCTACGATTCCAACCGTTTGACCGTTCATCCGCCCGAAGCCGACCACAGCGTTGGGGGCAAAGTAGGGCAGAATCTCAAGGAAGTCGGGGTTGCCGCTTGCATCCCTGTCCACTATCTCGTAAATCACCTGTCTGACGTCATAACCCTTGTTCGGGTCGTCGGGAACTATGCTGTACAGACTGTCGGTCTTTCTGAAGGGAAGGTCATTTGTTTTGATGCGCGGTGGCTTCTCCACATTGTTTGAAGGGAGGTAGCTTACGAGTCTTCTGATGAGGGCAAGAACTTCCTCATCGCTCTTCCCTATAAGGTGGGCCTGTCCGCTCTTCTGGGCGTGGATCATGCCGCCTCCGAGCTGGGCTGGGGAAACCTCAACACCTGTAACTGCCTTAACAACCTGCGGACCTGTGATAAACATGAAGGTTGCGGGGTTATCCACCATTAGTATGAAGTCCCCGATGGCCGGGCTGTAGACGGCTCCTCCTGCGCAGGGCCCCATGATTGCCGTTATCTGGGGGACAACGCCGCTTAAAACCGTGTTCATTTTGAAAATCTCGCCATAGCCTTTAAGTGAATCCACACCCTCCTGAATCCTTGCTCCACCAGAGTCGTTGATGCCTATTAAGGGGGCTCCGGCTTCAAGGGCAAGCTCCATCACGCGCTTTATCTTTGCCGCGTGCATCTCGCCCAGTGAACCACCCATCACCGTGAAGTCCTGGGAATACACGAAAACAAGCCTTCCATCAATGGTTCCGTAACCTGTGATGACGCCGTCCGCCGGCAGCTCCATCCTGTCGAGTCCAAACTCAGTATTCCTGTGTCTGACGAACATACCGATTTCCACAAAGCTCCCGGGGTCGAGAAGCTTTTCTATCCTTTCCCTTGCGGTTAGTTTGCCCTTAGCATGCTGCTTTTGAACTTTTGCCTCCCCACCCATCTGAAGAATTCTGTCTTTCTTCTCATAGAGCTCGTTAACCTTCTCCTCCATGCTCATAAGAACTCCTCCTTTTATGAGATGAACTTGGAAGTTTGTCGTTTGTAAAGTTTAAAAGGGTTTCCATGGCTCTGGGCAGGCAAAAGGAATACAGCGGGACATTGAGAAAAGGAAAATGCTCAAAGGTGAGCAATTGGAGTTTCGGCACCGCAGGCCTCGCACTTGAGGAAGTGGAAGCGGCCCTTCTTTATGATCTTTGTGTCAGGCGAGCCGCAGACAGGGCAGATAACATACTCTTTGATGTACTTCTTCATCTTGTTGGCTATGAGATAAGGCGTAAATCTGCCCTGAAGGACGACCCTTCTGCCTTCAAGCGTCCCGGCAGTTGCAACCTCCCTCAGGATGAATTTTAGCAGATGGTTGGGGTCTCTGTTCAGTGCATCCGATATGTCCTTGAAGTTCTCAATTATCGTTCTGTTGCCCTCGATGTTGACCACTGCAGCAGGCACCTCAAATCTGGATGTGTGATGCTTTACATTTTCAGGCAGCTCTTCGTATGCCTTATCGAGTAAAGCCTCATAATCGTAAAAATCCATTTTTTTCTCGTCCATTTCAACACCTCCTTAGTTCCATACTCCTCTGCATTTATAATCTTTGGTGTTAGCCCACTATCTTGTAGTAGCCGTTCCTCGGCTCGTAGATTCTTGAGTTGGCAATGAGCTCCTCTATCAGCTTTCTTGCTTCCTGTTTGCTTATTCCTGCTTTGCTCGCCTCCTGCAGAATATCGTCAGCAGGAGCACCGTACTCCGTTGAATCCTGAAGCTTCTCTATAATCTCAAGCAGTCTGTCAATCTTGTTTATCTTCTTTGAGGATTTACCGACTTCAAGGATTGATATGTCCATTATGCCCTCCTCGTCAATGGCTATCTTTTTCAGGGTTTCTTCCATTATCTTTATGGCCTCCCTCGCATCGTATCTCGTCACTATTTCACTCAGCCTCATCCTTGCGTGGGCCTCGCTCAAACGTATTAAAGCTTCGAGCTGTCTCGCTGTTATAGGAATCGGCCTCACACCTTCGGTATCGCTTCCCCCTCCAATTCTCTTCCTCATCTTCACGTAGTACCTCTCAAGCTCCTCCATGGCCTCTTTTGTCAGGACGGGATGAATGTTTTTCCGTGCATAGGCGATGTATTTTTTGAGCAGATCGTAGGGAACCTTAGGTGTTACTGCCTCGCTCTCCCCCTTTCTCACCTTGAGGATGTGCTGGGCGATTTCGCTGTCTATTTTCTCATCAGGCTCATCGAGGAGGAGGAATATGAGGTCGAACCTGCTCAACAGCGTTGGAGGCAGATCAAGCTGCTCGGGCAGAGGTTTATGCCTGTTGAATCTGCCGTATTTTGGATTTGCAGCTGCTATAACGGTGGTTCTGGCGTTTAGGGTTGCTGTAATGCCAGCCTTGGCTATGCTTATCGAGTTGTGAAGAACGAGGCCGTGTGAAACGAAGAGGTTATACGGCTCTACCGTGATGTCATAAACCCACTCAGAGTCGGTGTTTTTGATTTTCCTGACAGCTGTAACCCTGAGGAGGCGTATATTGCCCTCCAGCCACATCTCAACCTCTTCCAGCTCTTTTCGGGCGGCCTCTATCTTGGTGGAAATCAGCCTCTTGAGGATATCTCTTGCCCACTCATCCCCAGAGAGCACGAGCTTTCTGAATCTTCCCATTGTTATCCCGTATTCCCTGTATATCTCAGTTGTGGAGATGACATTGAGGAGCTCATCATATTCTCCTTTATCCAGCTTCCTCTCATAACTTTCCAGCCTTTCTTTAACCCTCTGGATGATCTTCATCAGGTTTTCCCTTATCACCAGAGGTCTGGTTATCAGGATTTGCTCCCGCAGGGGAATTTTCAGCCTCAGAATTCTTGCAGCTCTGAGAATGCTGCGGGCTATTTCTCCCGGGATATATTCTTTGGTGTAGCCTACAGTCCTCTCTCCTACTATCACAGAGAATCTGGATATACCCTCTTCTGTGCATGGGACAACTGTATAGCTCATCCCGGAGCCTCTGATGCTCGATGGGATTCCCAGAATGAGCAGAATATCCTGAAAGTCTTCAGCAAGCTCCCTGTTCGGGAATCTGATTCCGTCCTTGTCGCTCAGCTTGCACTTCCTGCGCTCCCACACAGCTCTAACAAATTCCTCAAGCTCCTCCCTTCCCAGTGTAAAAGCTTCCGACGGGATGCGCACTCCTTTTTTAAACCTGTACGGTTTCTTCTCATCGAAGAGGGAAAGTGCCAGCTTCCTTCCATTTCTGCTATCTCCCATCAAGGGGTAGCTCTTGACGCCTATGACGAGGTCTCCCTTCTCTATCTGCTCCGCCTTTTTCTCTGCAATCTTTCCATTCTCCCAGATCATTACTGGATGCTCCGGTGTTACCTCTATCTCCCTGCCGTTTGAGAACCTCAGCATGACGAACTCTCCGGGGGCCCTATGCCTGCTCACACGGGCGGCTTTGAGCTTAACTATCTCCCTGCGATCAATATCGTATGCAAGAATATGGAGGTTTTCAACGGGCAGAATCTCCGTGTCATTTCCTTCAATAACTCTCTCCCTGTTACTCTCAATCAGGGAATCAACGAGCTCGCCGATTTTAACCTTCCTGCCGTCAGCCAACAGAAGCTCAAAGTTCTTGTGATAGCTCTGCTGCTCAAGCGCCTCGTGTATGGCGCTCCTGTCCCTCTCGCTCATCTTGTCGAACTCGTCTATGCAGTTGTGGACGATTATTCCCTCAGCAACGAAGTTATGGTCCTTTGGAACGTAGAGGTCGTAAACGTAACCCTCGTAGGGAACCTTTTCAATGGAGACGATTTCGTCCCGGCAGGGATTTAGATTCCCATCAACGGTCATGACATCCTCACCAGCCTTAAACTTTTCCGCCTCCTTCCATTCGAGGATCTGGCCGTCTATGAGGAGGTGGTCTGGGGTCAGCGTTATCTCGTTGCCGGAGCGGAGCTTTATTCTGAGGAGCTCCCCCTTCCAGGGCTTCCTGCGGATTATTGTGGCCTTAGAAGTCTTTGTTCTCATGCCTTCAAGGTCGAGGGCGACGACATCCATTTCTTTCTCCTGAATGTCCACAATTTGACCGTCGGAGAGTGCCTTATAGGACTTGCCAAGCTCGAAGAGGTCTTCGATTCTCTGGTGTTTTCCATCAACGAGAACCCTTGAGTCAGGATGCAGGCAGGCGAACCCGCCGTCTGCCAGAACCAGAACACCCGCTTCGAGAACCCACGAGCCGGTGAACTCGTCGCGGACTGCTGCTGCTGTGTTATGAACCACGAAGCCGTTGGCTATGAAGCTGTGGGAACCCTCAACAGTGAGGTCGTAGACGTACTCGTAGGGGGAGGGGATCTCTTTGGCGGTGACTTTCTCAACCCCAGCTTCCGTAATGAGATGAGCACCATCTCTTTCAGCTAACAGGTAAGCTTCTCTCCACCCTTCTGGGGTTAGGAGCTTTGTTTCCGGCGTCACAACTATCTCTCTGCCTTTCTCGCTTTTTACCCTCACAAGTCGCTCTGGGGCCTTAAGCTTCCACAGCCTGAGGACTTTAGCGTGCTCTTTTTCGGATTTTACTGTTAATTCAAGCTTTTCTGCGTTGACAGCCATGTGGTCCTCAACTTCATTGGGGATTGCCTTTTCGACGAGTTTTCCTATCTCCATTCTGCCCATGTTGGTTTCAATAACCGAATCTGGAGCGACACACAGTCCCGCAGCCGAACTGCTCTTACCGCTCGTGTAGATAGCCCTCGGCGCTAAATTGGCTACGTAGCGGAGGATCTGGCTGTTGTGGACGAAGATGTCGTTTGCAATGAAGTTGTGGTGCTCCGGAACCTGAAGGTCGTATACCCACGGGTGCTCCGGTTTGTATTCCTCAATCTCTTCAACCCTGTCCCAGAAAATATCAGAGTTCGCTAGAAGGTTGAGGATTTTGACCTCCTTGGAGTCCAGTAGATGCTTCCTGAGTGTTTCAGCGATGGTTCCAAGCTTCTCCCTGCTGGGCAACCTGTCTCCCCGCTCGTAGTGAAGGTAAGTCGAGCGATTTATGCCCATTTCCCTTTGGGTTAATCCAGCCCGAGTTCTCAGCTCTCTAAGAATCTTTCCGATTCCTGGAACAACGTCCACATTGGTGTTGGTGCTAACGTTCCTTATGACCTCCTTAAGGATGAGCTGTTTCTTTTCAAGTCCGAATCCGATTTCATCCCTGAACTTCAGTGCATCTTCTCCGGTTATAAAGAGGCGATAGTAGGTTTTCTTGTTCTTCATTGTTCCGTTAGTGGCCCTAGCCTTAGTCTCATGCAACTGGGATTTTATACCGAATCTGAGAAGCAGGTGCTGGATGCCTCTCAGCATCTCTTTCGACGCCGAAACAACGGTTATTTTTGGCCTCTTCTTGTCAACGGTTCCTTCGGCATCAAAGTACCCCCTAAGGAATGCCTTGATATCCTCTTTCCTTGCTCTGAAAAGCTGTGGCGGGACGGCCTTTTCGGCGGAAGGCTTTGAAAGCCTGAGCCACTCTAGGAGCTGATAGAGCTCGATGCTGGACGCATAGACTTCTTTGGAATTCTTGCCTTTGTGAGGTTCTCTTATCTTAGGGGTGAGACCAACGTCCTTAAGGTATCCGTAAACCCTGTATATAAGCTTGGTTTCATTATTTGTGAAATAGAGGGTGGCACTTCCTTCTTTGTTCTGAGCGTAGCCCTCCCCTGCAATAAGACCCATAATGTACCAGAATTCCTCTTCAGCAAACTCCGGGAGAATAAGCCTACTCTTTGCGGTTTTCGGTTTTTGAATTGGCGCATCCGTTACCCTTACCTTCTCTCCATCCGCAGGTATAACGCGTGGGACGGCTATGAACTCTCCAGCTTTGAGCTCCTCCGCCTTTCTCGTCCTGAATTGGCCCTCCTCAAAGACAAAGAACGGATGGGTCGGCGTTACCTTTATCTCCCTGCCGCTGGCGGTTTTTATCCTGAACATCCTCTCTGGAGCGGTTCTCTTCCAGGCTATGCTGGCTTTAACCTTTCTTACCTTCAGGGTCTTCGCATCGAGGGCGTAGAGTTCGAGGTCAATGGGGGCGTAAAATCCATCATCAACTTTTTTGAGGGTTCCTTCTTTCTGGACATTCTCCACTGCTTCCTCAACAATCTCTCCAATCTTCTTCAGGCTTCCGTCCCCTAAAACCACCTCGGTGTTGTAATCAACACATTTAGCAACACCCGGGTCTCCGACCAGCAGAACGTGACTCTCTCCCCTGAGCTTTGTTCCGTCTGGCAGAACCTTCTGCACCCCTCCGAAAAGCGCCAGCGCGATTCCCTTCTTAACGTCTTTGTATCCCCATATCGCCGGGGCTATCGAATCCACTATCACGTCTATGACGTCCTTCCTCTTGGCCAGCTCCCGGATTCTCTGCTCATCCTCTGGCGTTATCTCCAGCTCTTCAATCTCCTTGCTCAGAGGCTCTATGTGGTTGACCTCCAGAACCTTCTTGAAAATCGGTCTTTTGTCCTTCTGCTCCAGAATAACCCTTAGAATTCCCGTGACGAGAACCCTGTCGCCAGGCAGAGCGGTGTCGACCATGTCGTCGAGTAGTATTGCATCCACAAAACGCGGCATCTGGCCACCTTTGAGGCTTTCGGGTCTGTCCTGAAGGCGAAAGCTCTGAAAGTTTACGAACCTGCTCTTATCAACATCAAGCTCCAGATTCCTGCTTCCACAGGCGTCACACTTCATCGGCTTCACGATGTTCTGATACGGCCTCTGGAGCCTTATCATTTCGTTTCCGCAGTCCTTGCACACATAGACGGCTTTGGCCACGTAGGGCTTTACCTCGCTCACACGGGTTATTATACCCTCAACCTGAACGAATCTGTTTATATGTTCGCTCGCCAGCTCTTTAACCAGAAGGGTATGGGGAAGGTTGAAAAACCTCGCATGAACCCTAAACTCTTCTTTCTTCAGTATAGGTGGTTCCCTCAGGACTATCTGGATGGCGTCTTCGGCGGCATTTATACTTTCTTCAGGGTTTTCTATGAGCTCTTCAGCAAGCTCCGGATCGTAGGAGTTCAGATGCATCCAATCTATTGATAGTGAACGCCTTGGAATTATCGTGAGCAGGTCCCTGAGCTTGTTTATATAAACCTCCTTTCCTTCATCATCCACGTATTCCCGGAAAAAACGGGCATACCTCTCTATCATCTCATCCCTGTCCATCAGCTCTCACCCAGCCATTGGTCTCTTATATTTGAAAGCTCCAGATAGATTCTCCTTTCCTCAGGTGAAAGGCGTGAGAGGATTTCGAGGCTGTTCGGTCTCTGCATCACGGATTCGAGGATTTTCTTAAAGCGAATGATTTTCAGGTTCTTCAGCTTTTTCTTGAGATTTGCCAGCTTTGTTAGTTTGACGTTTATGGTTTCAATGCTCTCACCGGCATTTTTTCTGACATAGTTCTCCAGATAATACATGTAAAACTCAGCCCTCTCATACAGTCCGGCTGGAAGAGCAACAAGAGGCTCGTTCTGCATCTCCTCCTTTATTGCTCTGTCTATCTCCCCGAGAATCTTGTCGGTTTCATCGAGAATCTCAACTATACCAGCTTCCCACAGCTCTTTGGCTTTCCAGTCCTCGATTATTATCCTGTCTCCGGCTTTCCAGTCCCTGAAGGGCTTCAGGATTTTAACAGCTATGAGCGCTCTTCCCATGAACATGCCCATCATCTCTATGGATGTCTCACATTCATCTCTTAAACTTTCCCACTTTAGTTAAGCCTATAAACTTAAAGGTAAAACTACTTTTTAGGTGGTGCAATGCTGATTGGAATCATGAGCGATACCCATGATAATCTGCCTGCAATAAGGAAGGTCGTTGAATTCTTTAATGGCGAGAAAGTTGACCTCGTTATCCATGCAGGGGACTATATTGCACCTTTTACTGCCAGAGAATTCTCAAGGCTCAAAGCACCTCTGAAAGGGGTATTCGGAAACAATGATGGAGAAAGGGACGGTTTGAAGAATGTCCTCGGGATAAAGGACGAAATCCTTGAGCTTGATGTGGATGGGATGAAGATAGTGGTCATCCACGGGACGGATGAGAGGATTGTCAATGCCCTCGCAAGGAGTCACATATATGATGTGCTGATACGCGGCCATACCCATAAATATGAGATACGGGAATGCGGGAGAACAATCCTAATAAACCCGGGAGAGGTGTGCGGCTATGTTACGGGCGTGAAAAGCGCAGCCCTGCTCGACACCAAGAAAAGGGAGGTTAAGATAATCGATATTGAGTCCAGAGCCCTGCTTGGAGTCATGAGCCTTTGAGGGAGATAGAGATGGAGGATGTTGAGATCCCGAAAGAGAGGTATGACTCACTGGTGTTTATTGGCATCCGAAGGGATGGCACAGTTGAATTTGTCAAGGTCTATGGTGAAAACAGGGAAAAGGCAATGCAGGTTCTGGAGGAGTTCTTCTTCAGAAGGGGTCTCCACCCCGCGGATTTCGTCGTCATCGAGCAGGGGGAGGAGGATGTAAGCGGTAAATCCATGATAGGCACAAGAACAGAAAAAGAGCTCTCTGCAAGTCTGGCGAGACTTGGTTTAAAGCTGATATCAAACGGTGTCCTCTATACCTCCGGAAGGGACACATTCTATCAGATTACCGCGGTCAGCAGGAATATACTCAAAGAATTGAAAAAGGAAGGTGCAGAAATCGAGAAGAGCCTCGTTGAGATTGATTTAAGTGAGGTAAAAGGCTATCCATATATTGATAAACTCAAACTCTTTGAGCTCAAGGAAGATGTTCTGGTGGAGAACAAGGCAGGTATTGACCTTGAGGAGTTTCTGAACACCATAGTCAAGGGAAGTGTCAAGATACCCCTATTTGCTGAGCTGGATGAAAATAGAATTTTAATCTATGATGGAATATTTCATGAGAAGATATCTGATTTGTATGATCATGTCGTGATTAAGGTTCCGGTAATCTACTGGGACTCCTATTCTGATGATCCGAGCGATTTTGAACTGAAAAAAATCAGCCATGGCCTCTATTCTGCCCCTCTCTTCTTAAAGGCTAAAGGAGGTTACCTGGTGCTGAATGAACCTCCAGTTGGTATTGTACAGAAGCTTCTGAGCATCAAAAGGAGGGGATATTTCAGGTTTAAGATTGAAGGGAAAACATATAAAATCCCTGTTGATTTCATACTCGTCGTTGAGACGAGGGATTCATCTAAATACATGGAAATGAACTTCCCCGTGCTCATACTGCTCCCGGAGCTTCATGCCACGGAGATAGGCCGCCTGATATACAATAAGCTCGGAGTTAAGCCCTTTACACCCACGGTTGGTAGCATTCCCAAGGAGCTCAGAACGGTTCCTGCTGTGGAGAACATTGTGAGGCTTGTTAAAAAGCTGAAAGAGAAGAATCCCCACAAAAGCATTGATGATCTGATTGATGAGGCCATCGCCATGATGACGGGCGGTGTTTAATGCCCTGCAAGCCTTTTAAAGTATGTCACAACATCCGCGTGGAATTTCTCATTGCACTTCCCGAGGGCGCTCATAAGGAACTCCTGAAGCTGGCTGTCACCTCCCACCAGATATACGAGCAGCAGTGCTTCATCCGTGCTCAGAGCTCCGAGACTCTGGCAGGTTTCGCTGATGAACATCCTCTTCCTTTCGCTCTTCTCCGCTCCTGACTCCAGAACACGCCTGTAGGTCGCCTGAACTTCTCCGGCTAGTGTTCCGAGCCTGTTCTTCCTCCTTTCGAGCTCCCCCCAGTTAATTCCATGCTCTGAACGAACCTCTAGATATTCCCCCTCGCCGGCCAGCAGAGCGGATAATGCTCCTCCGAGCTTTGAGCTGAGAATCCTTCTCTTCCACAACTCCAGACCTTCCATGTGTGCTTCGAGCTTTTTTCTGTCCTCCTTCCTGAGGGATTCAAACAGGGCAATTTGAAGCAGATAGCACAGCGCCGCGAATGGTATTCTCTCTGGAATCAGAATCCTCTTTTCTTCAACAACAATCCTCATTCCATTATAAGGCTCTCTGTGGAGTTCCTCAAACAGCAGTCCCATGGGGTAGCTGCTGCGCTTTATGCAGAACTCAAGGGAATCCATACTCCCACCCTATTGATTCTCTCCTCACATGTTTATAAGCCTCCCTGCGGAATTTCCATCGGTGGTGGGATGATAGCTGTGGATGGCTCATATGGTGAAGGCGGCGGGCAGATACTGAGAACGAGCATAGCCTTATCTGTTATAACCGGAGAGCTGGTTAAAATAACCAACATCAGGGCAAACAGGCCGAAGCCCGGTCTTAGGCCCCAGCACCTCCACGGAATTCTTGCTTTGAAGGAGCTGAGCAACGCGAAGGTTAAAGGCGCCCAGGTTGGCTCGACGGTTCTGGAGTTCGCTCCTGGCGAGGCGAAGCCGAAACACATCCATGTCCCGATAAAAACCGCCGGCAGTGTAACCCTCGTCCTCCAGGCTCTACTGCCTGCGATGGCATTCACCGGAGGAAGCTTCGAGATAACCGGCGGAACAGATGTGCCTTGGAGTCCTCCTGTCGATTACCTGAAGAACGTAACGCTCTACGCCCTCAGGAAGATGGGAATCAAAGCCCACATTGAGCTCAAGAGGAGGGGGCACTATCCTAGGGGAGGCGGCCTTGTGGTCGGAAGAGTCGAGCCATGGGAGGAGAGGAAGCCCCTGAAGGCCATTGAGTGGGGCAAGGTGGAACGTTTCGCCGGGATAAGCCACGCTACAAATCTGCCCGCCCACGTCGCCAGGAGGCAGGCAAAAGCCGCTGAAGAGAGATTGCGGGAGCTCTACAAAGTCCCGATGGAAATAGAGACTGAGGTTTCCCGATCCCTGGGGCCTGGGAGCGGTATTGTTGTCTGGGCGGAGACCGATTCGCTGAGGCTTGGTGGTGATGCGCTTGGAAAACGCGGCAAGCCTGCCGAGGTCGTCGGAAGAGAGGCAGCTGATGAACTCTTAGAGGCTCTGACAACCCGGGCTGCCGCTGATAGATTCCTCGGCGACCAGCTGATACCGTTCTTAGCGTTCGCGGGTGGAGAGATTAAAGTGGCAGAGATAACAAATCACCTGCTCACCAACGTCTGGGTCGTTGAGCAGTTTTTTGGAAGAGTCTTCAAGGTGGAGGGGGAGACTGGAGAGCCTGGAGTGGTGAGGGTAGTTAGAAGGGTGGAGGTTTAGTGATTTACTCCTCCACCTCAACCCCGTAGACCTTCTCCGGGTTCTCCACGTGGATTTTGTGGACATCTTCCTCATTAAAGATTCCGTTCTGCAGGAAAGCCTTCGTCCTCTTTGGAACGGTTTTCGGGCCGAGAACAGCTCCCGGCCTTCTTTTATCGTCTATGTAGTCTGTCTCCATCATGAACCTGTTTCCCTGCTCTATCGCGGCTTTTATGTTCTTCCGGCTCGCGATTATGCTCGGGAAGACGCCTGCCTCCTCAGCCACCTTAACAAGGGGTGGCGAGAAGTGCTTAACTACCTTGTAGGGCTTTATTCCAACTTCCCTCACGTACTCTCCCAGCTCCCTGAATTTAGCTTCGTCGAAGCTCTCCGTGTGGAGCTGAACCGCACAGTCGGCTTCTTTTGCCAGAGCCATCCCGTACTTCATGAGCTCGATGCTGGCCTCCCAGATTTCCAGAGGAACCTCGTAGTGCGGCCTGCCGATTTCACCTATGGCTATCGCCTTCCCCTCAAAGCAGAGCCTCTGGGCATATTCAAGGGCCTTCATCACCTCGTTTCTGGCATACTCAAGCCCCTTCTCCCTCGCCAGGTACTCAAACTCAGCTGGATGGACGCCGACTACCGCATAGGCCTTCACCGGCGTTTCGCGGTTTATTCTCTCAACAAGCTCGATGTGGAAGTCCATCGCCTTCATAAAGTCCTCTGCTTTTGTTCCGCCAAAGCCGTAGTCGTGGGCCGTTTTGTAAACCACAACGAGGTGAGTCCCACCAGCTCTGTGAAACTCCTTCACTGCCTCAAGGAATAGCCCATGGTATGGGTCAACATGAAAATGGTTATCCCAGATTATCATGCCATCACCTCACGACTGGTAGATTTCCAGCTCATCTCCTTTCTTGCAGGGAATCTCGTTTTCGAGCATCAGAGCGACTTTATCTCCCGAAACGGCGAAGTCTGCCTCTCTTTTTTCCATTTCAATTTTCATCACGATACCTGTCTTTTTTCCTCTGAGCTTATAACCAGGATAGATTATTCCTTCAACGACTTCCCCTATTAAGACCTGTCTGCCGAGGATCCTGAGGCTCTTCTCAACCCTAAACTTGCCCACTGGCTTCCGTGAGACTATTTCCACCTTTCCTCTGTCCTTTTTGAAGAACTTTGACAGAAAGGACAACTAAATCACCTCAGAAGCTCGTCCGTGGTGACTTCAATGCTCTTTCCCCTAAACTTGGCGGATGCAGACTTTTTGAAGAATAACCTTGCGGAAATGCCTTTCCCCTCAACCTCGATTACAGTGCTCATTATCCTCTCCAGCTCGGGGAGAGGATTTATATATGCTTTTTTTGCGACGTTTTTATCGATTATATAAAATGCCTTTCTGGACTTGTTGCCCAGAAACTCCTGCATTGATATGATTATCATGTAGAACTCGGGTGCGCTACGCACGAAATAGAAAAGCCTCTCCAAGCCAAGCACAATATTGATAGCTTTCCTAGTGTCATGAAATGCATCTTCCGCTGCTTGCTTGTATTTCTGGATGTATGCGGAGGGAGCTTCTGTCATTGATATCCTTCTGATAACATCCCCCACTTCAACTTTGCCGCCTGTTTTTATAACGTGTGCATCCCTGAAGTCTTCCTCAACTCCGAAAAGCTCAAGATTTGTCTTTATGGTGTGGAGCATATCCAAATTGTCATCAATTACCACAGGGAGATTTTTCTTTCGGGCATACCTCGTGATGGCCAGCACAGAGAACTCAGGAATATAGGAAGGTTTGCACTCTATAAGCGTGCTTTCTCCAAATTTTATCTCGTTTAAGATGTCCTCCAATAGATTTTCTCTAATCATATTGACACCTTACTTCTGTTCTCTTGAGAGTAATTAAACTTTTCGTGAAGACCTGGATACTGAACAATATCTTGTAAAAATAAGTAGAAGAATCACCACTTCATAATTTCCTCAACCGTTCCTGAGAACTCCCTTCCTACAACATCTGCAAGGAGAGCTTTCCATGGCGTTACGACATGGGTTCCATCCCGCATATATATTTTAACCACCGTGCTGGCTATCTCCTCAAGCTCTGGCAGGGGATTGAGTCTTATTATGGGAATTATCTTTCTGTTGATGATATAAAATGTTTTTCTGTTTTGATTTCCTAGGAGTTCCTTCAGGTAGGTTACAAACAGGTAGAACTCGCGCCTGTTTCCGAGGAAGGCAAATAACCTCTCCAGGCCGAGGACAATATTCAGGTGTCTGCCTTTAGATAGTATATCGCTCGTTATTTTTCTGTGTCTCGTGATATACATGATGGGCTCACTTTCCAGAGGTAGCCTCTCCACGATATTTCCAATATTCTCTATCCCGCCGGTTTTGATCACAGTAACATCTGAGAAATCCTCGTTGATTCCTAGAAATCTAAGGTGCTTCTTCACAAGGCTTAGGGAATCAAGGATGTCATCAATATATACAGGTATCCCGGTCTCCCGGGAATACCTAACGATAGCATATGTGGCAAGTGCAGTTCCGTAGGGGGATTCATCCTCCATAAGGACGATGTCTCCAAAGGGTGCCATCTCTATGAATTTAAACGCTGTTTCTTTTGTAATAGGCTGCATTGAACACCACCTCTGTTGGGATTTCAATTTCAGTTCCTATGAGGGATACAACAGGTGTTTTCTTAAAAATCAGCTTTCCAGAGGTTGCGGTTGGGATAACTTCAACAACCGTGCTCGCTATGCGTTCCAGTTCAGGTAGGGGGTTGAACTCCATTGATTCGGCGGTTTCCTTGTTGACGAGATAAAACGCCTTCCTCGGGCTGCCAAGGAAGTGCTGAATGTGTGTTATAAGAACGTAGAATTCTCTGATGCTGTGGACAAAGGCGAAGATTTTCTCGATCCCGAGCACTATATTGATTGACTCACCTACTTGGGAAAGCACCTTCTTACCTGCCTCCTCATACCTCCTCACATAGACCACGGGTTCAGTGCTAAACCTTATCTTTGCAATTATATTACCTATCTCAACGTTACCATCTGATTTTATTACGGATACATCTTCAAAGTCCTCCTTTACGCCCCACAGCATCAGGTGCTTGTGTATCACATGCAGGGCATCAAAGTTGTCATCTATGATTACTGGAATTCCCTTTTTTCGTCCGTATGTCACTAAAAATAGCGTTACGAATTCTGGGGTATATGAGGGAGGGTACTCTATCAGGACAGTCTCCCCGGACTTTATACTTTCTATTGCCCTGAAAAGGTCATCCATGCTGCTCATCATGTTGTCCCCTCCGTATATTGCTCTATATATCCCGACAGATATATATCTTTTGGCATCTTCTGAATGTAAAGCCAGAAAAGAGAAAGAGAATGAAAAACAGAATTTATAGTTTGACAACATGCACCGAACAGGAAATGCACGGGTCAAAAGCTCTGGCAACTTCCTCCATCTTCTGTATGAACTCTGACTCGCTCATTTCGCCGTACCTCTTCCTTGCTTCCTCGTGGAGGCTCAGTTCCATCATGGCGTGATTGAACGCCGTTGGTGTTATTATATTCGAATATGTTATTCTGCCCTTATCATCCGTGCGGTAGTGATGGATTAAGGCCCCTCTAGGCGCCTCAACGTAGCCTATACCCTCTCCCTCTCTGGGCTCAACAGGGACATTTTCCCCTTTAACGCCCCTGTCAAGAAGCATTCCCGCAATCTCCTTGGCACGTTCGAGTGTATATACAAGTTCTATTGCCTGTGCGAGATTATTCAAACTTACATATCCCCTTGACAGCTTCTCCTTGTGGTCTTCAAAGAGGCGCTTTGCTATTGGAGTTAACATGTCGCCCTTGAGCATGAGCCTCGGCAGAGCTCCTACCATGAACACCTCTCCCTTGTAGAGGCTCTGCTTTGCGAAGCTGTATGGGAGGGAACGCTCCTCAATGTGCTCGAAGTAGTCAAAGCTCTCGCCATCGCTTGCAATGAGCTTGTTTCCGTAGAGGTAGTTATCCGTGGCGACATAGTATTTCGCTCTCGCTCCTAAAAACTCCTGAGATGCAAAAAGCCCTACGCTTCTCTTGGCGAATGTCAGGAGAGCTTCGCTGTTCTTCTCAATCTTCTCAAGCTCCTCTACAGTCGGGTATCTTCCAAACCCGCCGGGCTTGACGTTTATGCCGTGGATCTCCCTTCCTCCTATGGTCTCTCTTATGTAGTTTCCGAAGGCCTTTATCGTGATGCCCTCCTTCACGATTTCGCCGTGTTTGTGAGCCATTCTTATGGCATCCGCGTAGCCGAACAGGTCAGGGGCAACGAGAAGGTAGAGATGCAGGGCATGGCTCTCAAGGAACTCTCCTATGAGCGCGAGCTCCCTCAGGAGTTTTATTTCCTCTGGAACTTCAACGCCGAAGGCCCTCTCTATTCCCATCACGGAGGCGACGCTGTGGGATAGGTAGCATATGGCGCATATCCTTGCTTCAAGGTCAGGGACATCGTAGTAGTGTCTTCCGAGGGTTAAGAGCTCAAAGAACCTCGGCCCTTCAAAGATTTTTACCTTCGCCTCCTTGACATGACCGTTCTCAATGACTATCTCAGCACCGCCGTTTCCCTCAACCCTTGTGAAGGCCTCAATTTCAATGCTCACCATCTCAGCTCACCCCTTGCAAACGTCTTGAACTTCTTACGTATGTATTCTTCATCGTAACCAAGCTCTTTGAGAATTTCAAACTCTCCGGCAGGATTTGCATCCTTTGGTAGCGGCCCGCGGCAGCCAATGCATCCGAGTCCTGACTTTACGCAGATGGCGTTGCATCCGCCGAGGGTTATGGGGCCGAGGCAGGGTATCCCCTTCTTGACAAGGACGCACTCATATTCGTTGAGTTTGCATTCAATACACACGGGGTAGTCCTTCTTTGGAGGCTCAACGCCATTCGCTATGTTCATTAGCACCTGATAGATTTCATCCTTATCGTAGGGGCATCCGGGTAGAGCGTAATCAACCGCTACGTATTCTGTTATGGGCTTTGAGTCTAGGGCCTTCATGGGGTTTGCCTTCGTTCCATAGACCTTCTCAAGCTTCTCCCGTATCTTGCCCTCAACGCCTCCCTGAACCGAGCCGTGGGTGGCGCATGTTCCAAGGGCGATTAGGTAATTGGAGTGACTCCTTGCATGCTTCAGAAGTTCCAAATCCCTCTGTGTTGATACAGTTCCTGTGACTATGGCCACATCGAGGTGGTCGTGCTCCTTAAAGCTCGACGCCATGTGGAACTCCTTAATCTCATAGAACTTCACAACATCGAAGAGCTTCTCGTAGAGGAAGAGTATGTTTAAAGCACAGCCCCCGCAGTCCGTAAGCTCAAAAACACCAAGCTTGAGCATTTAAATCAACCCCCTCGTGGATAGAGCATCCCAGTATGTGAAGACGGGCCCGTCCTTGCACACGTATTTTATTGAAGTGCTTGTTCCAACGATGCAGTGCCCGCATTTTCCAACGCCGCAGCGCATACGCCTCTCTAATGTCATGTAAATCCTGCCCGGTGAAAGCTTTCTGTCGAGGAGCTCCCTTATGACAAACTTGTACATAACCGGCGGACCGCAGATGAGGGCGTAAGTGTTGGTAACGTCGAACTCCTCTCCCCTGAACAGGTCGGTAACGACACCCTTGCACACTCTAGGAGCAAAGCCCTTCTCTAGGTAGATGCAAGAGGGACTTTCAACTTCATAGGCGAGCTTTACGGTGCAGTTCATTGCTTCCCCATGCTTCAGGAGGTGGGTTATCTCGTCCCTGAAGAGTATGTCTTCATAACTCTTTGTTCCATAGAAGAGGTATATGTGCTCGTATTTTCCGCTGTCGATGGCATACCAGAGCACCGAGCGAAGGGGTGCCATTCCCAGACCGCCTGCGACAAGCACGAGGTTTGAGCCTTCCATAACCTCCATCGGGAAGCCGTTGCCGTAGGGCCCGCGGATTCCAACTATATCCCCTTCCTTGAGCTCGTGCATGTATTTGGTCATCCTTCCTACCCTTCTGACGCACAGCTGGAAGTAACCTTCCCTCGTCGGGGTGGAGCATAGGCTTATCGGAAACTCGCCAAAGCCTCTAATGTCAACGATTACGAACTGTCCCGGCCGGTATTTGAAGTTCCTGCTCAGTTCAGGGTCTGCAAACCTCAGGGTGAAGAGCTTCTCACGTGGCGTCAGGTCTTTTACCTCAAGAATCCTCGCGTCATGGGTTTGGAATGTATCCTCACTCATTCTAAAGCCTCCCTAACTTCATCCAGAACTTTAACATGCTCTATCTTTGCGGGGCAGAATTCGTCACAGCGGCCGCAGCCGACGCAGTTGAAGCCTGCTTCTGGATCGAAGTAGTTCTTGCAGTAGTATCGGTGCCTGAACCTGTCAAGGCGTGTTGGCCTGAAATTGTGGCCGCCTGCAACGAGGCCGTGGCTCACCATGAAGCATGAGTCATAGCGCCTCTCGCGCACTGCCTCGTATGCATTGATCCATTTATCGCACACTTCATAGCAGCGGCATGTTGGACAGACCATGTTGCAGTTGCCGCAGCCGAGGCATATTTTCTCGTATTTCTTCCATACGGGGCTGTCATAGGCTAGGTCGAGCATGTCGGCCAATCCTTCTTTGTTGAGCTTCTTTTTGAATGCCTTTGCCCTTCTCTCCTCAAAGGCTCTGAAGTTCTTTAAATCATCCTCGCTAACTTCCTCAAAGAGTTCTTCGTTTGCCCACGAAATTTCGTGCCCTCTGACGCTGCCGACCCTTACAAGCCACCCGTCCGGGAGTTCATGCAGAAAGAGGTCAAAGCCGCTCATGGCAAAGTCGGTGCCCAGACTCTTGCAGAAGCAGTATTCATCTGGCATGCAGCTTATTCCAATTATTATTGAGTTCTCACGCCTTTCCTTGTAGTAGGGGTCTGCGGGCTCATCCAGGTAAACCTTATCGAGTATCTGGAGTCCGTGTATGTCGCAGGAGTGGACTCCAAAGAGGACTGTCTTTTCAGCTTCACCGCATTTTTCCCATCTGCTGTCTTTAAGGCGTAGCATTTCGTCTCTGGGCTTTACGAAGAACTTCTTTGGGGGTAGCATGGTTCTGGTGTAGTTTAGGGAGACTTCGCTGAGTTTTTCCACGTTCTTAAAAGTGTATATGTTTCCCTGTTTTACTGGAGCGTAGACTTTTCCCCAGTTTTTCAGCGAATTGAAGAACTCGTCAAAATTCTCATTGGGGAGTTTTACGTATCTCAATATGACCACCAGCCTAAATTCCTTTCATTTTAAGTTTGTAAAGGGGCTGATTTAAGGATTTTTTAAACGATGGGTGTTCAACTTTAGGTTCAAAACATGTACTTTAATGCACTTTTATAAACATTGACGTAGATAAAGGTTATGAAGACATTGAGAGTTAAATTCAGGTGTTAAGCAGGTGATGTAGATGGATTTAGAACTCAGTTACATCAGGCAATATGAGTCTAATCCGAGCTCCCTGATTCCCCTTTTGCAGAGAACCCAGGAAAAATTCGGCTACCTCCCAAGGGAAGCCCTTGAGGAGATAGCAAACTACCTCGGCATTCCGCTCAGCAGGGTCTATGGTGTTGCAACCTTCTACGCCCAGTTCCGCTTTGAGCCCCTTGGTGAATATGTCGTTAAGATATGCCACGGGACAGCGTGCCACGTCAACGGTGCCGTGAACATATCTCAGGCAATAACCGAAGAGCTAGGCATAGAAGAAGGTCAGACAACGGAGGATGGCCTCGTAACGCTTGAGCGTGTCGCCTGCCTCGGCTGCTGTAGCTTGGCACCAGTCATCATGATCAACGAGAAGGTTTTCGGAAAGCTCACGCCGGATAAGGTGAGAAAGCTCATGAAGAAGCTCAGGGAGGGGAAGCTCGATGTCTGAAATTAAAGCCATAGCCGTCGGCATGAACTCCTGTGGAATTGCCGCCGGAGCAAAGGAGACCTACGAGGCAATAAAGGCCGAGCTTGAGAAGAGGAAGCTCGATGTAAAGCTCAAGATAGTCGGCTGCGTCGGTATGTGCTACCGCGAGCCTCTCGTGGACATAATAACCGACGAGGAGATAATCACCTACGGCCACGTCGACCCCAAGAAGGTTCCCAGGATTATAGAGGAGCACGTCATCAATGGAAAGCCCGTCGAGGAGTGGATAGTGAAGAAGGACTGGTATGAGAATGGAGTAAGAAAGACCTGGGATGTTGATGGCTACTTCGCCAAGCAGAGGAAGATAGTGCTGGAAAACTCGGGCTACATTGATCCTGAGAACATAGACGAGTACATTCAGGCTGGTGGCTACGAGGCGCTCAAAAAGGCTCTGAAGATGAAACCGGAGGAGATAATTGATGTCATCATGAAGTCAGGCCTTAGAGGAAGGGGAGGGGCTGGCTTCCCAACTGGGCTTAAATGGAAGTTTGCAAGGCAGGCAAAGGGCGACGAGAAGTACATTGTCTGCAACGCTGACGAGGGCGACCCCGGGGCCTTCATGGACAGGAACGTCCTTGAGGGCGACCCACACCGTGTGATTGAGGGCATGATAATTGGTGCTTATGCAATTGGAGCAAAGAAAGGTTTCATCTATGTCCGTGCAGAATATCCTCTGGCCATAAAACGCCTCAGGATAGCCCTGAAGCAGGCGCGAGAGAGGGGCTTCCTCGGTGAAAACATCCTCGGAAGCGGCTTCTCATTCGACATCGTCATCAAGGAAGGTGCCGGAGCCTTCGTCTGTGGTGAGGAGACAGCACTGATAGCCTCGATAGAGGGCAAGCGCGGAATGCCGAGGCCGAGGCCGCCCTACCCGGCCCAGAAGGGCCTCTGGGGCAAGCCGACCAACATAAACAACGTGGAGACCTGGGCAAACGTCCCGTGGATAATAAAACACGGCTGGCAGGCTTATGCTTCCCTCGGAACCGAGAAGAGCAAGGGGACGAAGGTTTTCGCTCTGTCGGGCAAGATAAAGCACGGTGGCAACGTGGAGGTGCCCATGGGGATTACCCTGAGGGAGATACTATACGAGATCGGTGGCGGCACGAAGACTGGCAAGAGGATTAAAGCCGTCCAGCTCGGCGGTCCGTCTGGCGGGTGCATCCCCGAGTACCTATTCGACACACCCGTTGACTACGAGAGCGTGAACGCCACCGGGGCGATAATGGGAAGCGGCGGAATGGTCGTTATGGACGAGGAC
>WAPO01000110.1 GCA_015520705.1 Thermococcus sp.
AATCGTAAATGGGTTTGAAACTCCAACTCCAAGGCTGACGTTTCTCGTTCTCAGTGCGAGCAGTGTGAGAATGGAGTACGCATTTCTGTTGTTGTAGTGATCGGTTATCCAGATGCTGTCGAACCCGTTCTCCTCAGCAACCAAAGACAGATATTCTATTTCGTACGGTTTGGTGTTCGGAACAAACTCCACTCCAAATTTCATGGATGTGCGTGGTATCGCACAAATAAGTTTTTTTCCATTTTTAATAGTTACATTACTCAGCATCACTGCAAAAACGTCATCGCATTTATAGTATCAACTTACCTAACCAAAACCGAAAAGATATATCCAGGAATTCCGGGGCTTTTTACTGCCGAATACAACTGTCGGGAGCTTATAAAGAAGCCGTACGATTAATTCACAGTCAACAGCGATTAACTGCCCAATTTTCTTGATTCTTTTACTTTTATCCAGTTAATTGCTAATTGCGAAAACTATATCTAATATTATGTTCGCTTTTATCGCAAGAAAATGCCAGATAGAGGAATTTGGATCATATTTGAGGGAAGAGTGGTTAAGGCAGGGAGAATAGAAGTACTAAGGCTTGCAGAGGTTCTATCAAATTTTCAGAGGTTTGTTTTTGATTATGGGCGGGCTCGTGGCGTCCAAAGGAGGGAGTACCTTAAAGTGTACTTCTCAGAGGTTGAGAAAGGTAGCATCAAAGTTAAGCTAGTGCCCAGGCCATCTTTATTAGATCACCCGATACCGGTTCAAGCTGTTGAGTTCATAGATAGGTTGAAGGACAATATCGACGACATAGAGGGAGCAAAAGAGATAATTAAGTCGGAATTTAAAGATAAAACAGATTTGATAATAAGGGGGCTAACAAAAGTTGAGGCTTTTTGGTCGAGGGAAGACGTTACAGTAACATTGGGTGTGGGGGACGGAAAACCAGAGAGAATTGTAAAGTTGGATCCGGAAAATAGGGAGGGAATAAACACACTTCTTAAGGAATTCATGAAGCAGTATGCCCGCACTATTACAGGGGCGATAGTTGAATGGAAGTTCTACAGCAACAACAGGCATTTTGAAATAATCACACCATATGGTGAAAGAGTTAGGTGTTACTACAACTACATGGAGAGACCAGAGCTTGAGGACGTAATCTACGAGAATACAAAAAAGCCAGTGGAAGTAGTGGGATTTATCAAAGAAAGGGGCAAGAGAAAAAAGGTCGAAGACGTTCTGGAGATAAAGCCATGGAAAAAAGTGCTTACGGAGCAGTTTGCAGGATATAGGCTCAAAAAGCCCATACCCCTTGAAGTGGAATACGACAACTTCAACGACGTATGGTGTCTTTACAATAATGAGCTGGAGCTGTATGGTTGCGGAGAGAATATTGAGGGTGCTGAGAGAGACTTAGAGGTCGTTTTTAGTTGTTTAATCGAAGAATATGCAAAAGAGGTAGACGAAGTTCTTTCTGACAAGGCCCTTGAGCTTAAGAAAAAGCTCCTCGAATACGTGGAGGTTTAATGGATGTCAAAGACGTTGAAGGCCGACAAAGTGAGAAAGGCACTCGTGAAAAAGGGATTTAAGGAGAAAAAATCAAGACACCTGAAATTTACACTATATATCAATGGTAAAAAGCAAAGGATCTGGACTGTAATGAGCCACTCTGGAAAGGATATACCCGTATGGCTACAAAAGAGGATGATGAAACAGTTAAAATTCGAAGCTGAAGAGGATTTTTACAACTTTGTTAAGTGTCCAATGAGTTATGAAGATTACGTAAGTTACCTGGAAAAAAGAGGTCATCTTTGAAAGCAGGAAACCCCTGTAGTATCATAGTTACATGTATAGTTACATGTCCACTTGTGTCCACAGCATAGCAGCTCGGTAGTTATGGTCAAGAGGACTCTTGATTCTATGGATCCGAAGCTCGTACAGCACATCACGGCGAAAATCAAGTACTTAAAGGGTGACATCAAAACCTGTGGTTCTAAGGATATTTCCTATCCCTGTGAACTATTTTCCCATCTTCGTACCGCATGTGCATGTGCCAGACCTCTATTATCTCCTCCGTTTTAGCATCCCGTATCTCGACGATTATGCTCATCCTGTCGGTGCTTATCCAGACTGGCATCGGCTGAAACCTCAGCTGAACGACGATCAGCTTGTCGCCCTCGACCCACCACGTCCTGAACGCCATGCTATCACGACTGACTATTCCAGTTAGCAAATTTCAAATACTACTACTGACTAAGTTAGTATATGCCTCTCGCAATAGTCAGGTTTCCCGATGAAAAGTGGAGAAAGGTCAACGTGAGCAGGTTCCTCAGGAAGTTTAAGACCGTTCCAGCGAGTAAGGTCGTTGAGATTCCCGAGGAGGAACTCGAACACGTCCTTGAGGTGCTGAGGAGGAACAACTGCGAGGTTGAGATAGTTGAACCTGTGAGGGATGACATCGAGGTGAAGGTTCTCAAGGACGTCCTGAAAAAGGCTGAAGCCGTAAGGCTCGGAATTGCTGAGCCTAAAGAACTTGAGAAGATCGCCATCGATGCGATAACCAAGTTCAGCTTGAAGAACCTCAGCGAGGAGGTTGCCGAGATACTCCACGACTGCATCGACTTCGCTGAACAGCCCTTCATAGGAAGTCTGAAGGACATTGAGGAGAGGGCAAGAGAGGTGCTGGCAAAGAAGTTGAGCTGACGTCATAACTCCTCCAACATCTTCTGAACCCTCTCAGGATCCACCTTGTTCGTCAGCAGCATTGCCAGCACTTCCTTCAGAACCTGCCTAGACTTGTCCACGTCGTAGCGCTCCTTGGCATCAAGCGGCAGCCCGCAGCGAATACAGGTTTTGGCGGCTGGTGGGTTGATCTCCTCACAGCGTGGACATCTAACGGGCTCAAGCTCCTTCCCGTTCTCATCCTCCTTCCCGTATTTCTTCCTGAAGTACTCGTCCACGTGCACGGGGGCGAGCTTTGCATACCGATCAGGCTGCTTGGAGTTGGGACTCCATCCACGCTGCCTTATCTGCACGCTCTTGGGAACGCCCTCGATCTCGTCCCTGATCTGGGCGAAGTAGCGGAAGAAGTGCGTGCGGATGTTTCTCTCTATTTTCTGGATCTTACCTCCCGAAGCCTCTGCCTTCTTGTTGTGCCTCTTTATCGCCCTCTCGATGATCTTCCTAAACCCCCAGTACGTTATCGGCTTGGGATAGTCCTTGCAGTTCAGGTCAACCCATAGTGGGGCGTCCGGATTGTTGGCAAAAGGATGCACGTCCAGCCAGCGCTTCAGAAACTTGGCTGACCATACGAGCCTGACGGGTTCTCCCCCTGTGCGTCTTGTCTTCGGGATAGATCCAGGCTCCGAAGTCGTCAAACTTCACCTGCTTTACCAGAAGTCTCCCAATTCCTCCAATACGTGGTCCCCACTCTTCGGCAACGGCAAAGAAGGCCTCATCTCTGATGTTTTCCGCCGACTCTCTCAGAGCCCTGAACACCCAGGCGGGAGGGATGTCCTCCGGCTTAACGGACTCTTCAGGAGTTACGATCTCCATCTTCGCGAGTTCGGGTGGACGGGCATTTCTCATCCTTAGGATTACTTTAGCAGCCTCCACGATTTCTTTGTCCGGGTAATCGTCGGGATATCCCTTCTCCGCTCGCAGCCACTTCATGAACTTTATCAGCGCCCTACGGTAATCATACTCGCCCCACCCTGGTTTTTCTGGATCTATGCCCCCTCTTCTTCTTCCGCTCGTAAAAATGCTTGTCAATTTCCTTCAACAGATATTTTAGCTCTTTTTCGGTCATGTACTCGAAGCTGTAGCTTTTTCTATGCAGAATCTCAGCCATGTGTCTCAGATGTGTTAACACTTTTGCCGCTCTCGCCTTCGAGACATTCTTAGTCCCCCATCCGTGGAGAGCATCGTCGATAAACTCCTTAATCAGCTCTTTCGTGCTCTCAGGAAGATTAGACTCTTCGAGAAGTTCTATCTGCCTCTGGAACTTGTGTTCAAAATTGTGGAGGTCAATGGTGGCCATCAGAATACACCTCCAAAACCGGATTAATAAGCCAGAAGAGTGCCGTGAAAGTGATGGGAACTGGACATAAAATTAAGCGCCCGGGTCGGGATTTGAACCCGAGTCGCGGGCTCGACAGGCCCGCATGATAGGCCGGGCTACACCACCCGGGCACCTGCATTCTGGCTTTAACACATCTTCAATTTAAGCTTTGTGCTCAGATTTATGTAAATCTAATTAAATTTAGTTATTGTGATTATATCTAAAGCATCTGATTTTCACGAAACCAGATTTTAGACAAACTTAAATAATAATTCAAATAAATTTATACAATGGATGTTAACATAGACGAAGCCGCAAAGGCAGGAAAAATCTCTGCTCTCGCAAATATTATTTTAACCATCGTTAAAGGTGTAGCAGGTATAGCTGCAAACAGTACAGCCT
>WAPO01000111.1 GCA_015520705.1 Thermococcus sp.
CATTGGAGGTGCACCATATGAGATGGAAACCATTGTTAGCTGTCAGCATTGTACTTTTAGTTTTTGTAGTAATTCCAGAAAGTCAAGGAGTTTCCGCCAAGAACTCACCCCGATTATATTCATTATATCTCGATTGGTTGCAGGGGAAGCCCGCAGGGCTTTTAAACATTGATATCGGGACTCCAAAGAGTCTTGAAGACCCTGTAGTGCTGATAGTTGACTATACTGATAAGGAACATCCAAGGGTGGTTTATACGGGAAAAGGTCACGAGGCATTTAAAGCATCGTTTAAGATTCCAAGAATAGCGATAGGTACAAAGAGGGAAATCACAAACAATGGCATAAAAGAGAAAACACTCTTTAAACCGAGAACATATGTTATAATAGTTTCAGGAAAAAATAAGTGGGATGCCCAGATACTTAGAATAACCCCCGAACATCCAATTACAACGACAACGGTTAAAGTTACTCCCATGATGGCCCATTCGTTTTCCAAACCGAAATATATCTCGGCAGTATATGAGCATGAATACTTGGGTGAGGATGATGCCTATGTGCAGGTTGCGAAAGTATACAGCATTCATGGAATACGGGTTGCGTGGCACATGCCCCTTTACGGAACTACAGGAATTGATGCATTCAAAAAAAGCTGGATGACAAATGATAAGTGGATAAAACTTGGTGTTGAATACCCCATTTCATATGTGGACAGACAGATAACAGTAGAAAATGGAGATGCAAAAACAGTCAGGGCTCACGTTTATTACCGCTGCGATAAATACACTACCTGTGGGAACATATGGTGCAATGAGGGATATATATTGACCCCCGTAAGAATCAATGGATTCTACAGCTCTTCTGTGTCGAATCCATTAGAGGATACTCATCCAAACAGCAACTATGTAGAATACATAAAAAAAGAGGATGAACATGATAATTATTTCAAAGTCGCCGCCAGTGACTATACTGATGATGGGAGCAAATACATGACAACTCCAAGCATTAGCTTAAGTTTTGGGGTAGGTCCGGTTTCAGTTAGTTTCAGTGGAAGCATTGATTCATATCGTTCTTCAGATTCAGAACATCCCAAGCCATATTTCGATGTCTGGATTGAAAATTGGGGAAGTGGAGAACTCTACTACTGGTGGATGAAAAATTCTCCAGCCAGTGTGAGCTCAAAGGCAACGTATGAGGTTGGTTTTTCGTGGAGATGATTCTATATCTTATCTCACTTACTTTTAGTTTTTTTGTCTGTTATTGTCTATTAATTAATTCGAACAACTCTATATACTAATAAGCCTAAGAAAATCCCTGTGAGGGCATCCCAGATCCAGTGCTCGGCCAGCAGAACGGTGGCTGGAGGTATCAAAGCAAGGAGGAGCGCCAGGAGTTTAGCAGGAAGTTCTTTCCTTCTCCAGAGCTCAAGAAAGCTCAGTGTTGCAATTGTGCAGTGGGGAGATGGGAGCACAAACTGTGGCCTAGCCTGCCATCCATTGGGAGCATATCTCTCAGGAAGATTATGGTAGATGTAATGGGGAGCATTTACATAGACGAGAGCAAAGATAACTGCAAGGATACCAAAGGAGATTGCATAGTTCCTCACCAGTTCCCTAGCCCTAATGACATCATCGAGCACTAGGAGATATGTGAAAGTCAATATCATCGCTCCTGTAAAACCTGCATTATACACTGTCCTCATGAGAATATATACTACATGATGACTTTTGGTCCATAGAAGAAGCGTAAGGATAAAGTGTTCCGAAGTCCCGGGGAGCTTCAGTAGCAAACTGTTGTAATTGACGCTCCAACGGCCGATTATCGGATATACTATCCCATAGAGAGTCCAACCGGAATAAACCGCAATGAATTCCAGGAGTGCCCTTGATATAGACGGCTTCATGGTTGCTCTATTGCATCTTCTTCAAAAACTTTAAAAACCCAACCTCGAACTCACACCGACTGAGCGGGGCAAACCCGCGGGATGTTCCCGTAAGGGAGAACCACAAACGCGGAAGGAGGGAATAAGATGGGAATGTATAAATACATCAAGGAAGCCTGGAAGAGCCCTGAGAAGAGTTACGTTGGCGAGCTTCTCAAAGCTAGAATGATAAAATGGCGCCGTGAACCGGCTGTTCTAAGAATCGAGAGGCCAACAAGGCTCGATAGAGCGAGGAGTCTTGGCTATCAGGCAAAGCAGGGCTATGTTATAGTGCGCGTGAGGGTTAGAAAGGGCGGAAGAAAGCGGCCCAGATGGAAGGGCGGCAGGAAGCCGAGCAAGATGGGTCAGGTGAAATACAGCCCGAAAAAGAGCCTTCAGTGGATCGCTGAGGAAAAAGCAGCCAGAAAGTTCCCGAACCTTGAGGTTCTCAACTCCTACTGGGTCGGCGAGGACGGAATGTACAGATGGTTCGAGGTAATACTTGTTGACCCGCACCACCCGGTTATAAAGAACGACCCGAAGATTTCATGGATAGCAGGAAAAGCCCACAAGGGCAGGGTCTTCAGAGGACTTACAAGTGCCGGCAAGAAGAGCAGAGGACTGAGAAACAAAGGAAAGGGCGCCGAAAAGGTCAGACCCAGCATAAGGGCCAACAAGGGCAAGGGCAAGTGATGCCCTCTCTTATTCTTCTTCAGTGTTTTCAGCTTTATCCTTTGATTCTATCTGTAACCTCAGATGCCGTTATCTCATTCTTAATGCTCTTTGAAAACTCCCTTGGCATTCTTCCTGGGAGCCCTCAGTGGTGCATTAATCCGGAGAAAATGAATTTCCTATTTAACCAACTTTTTAAACCCTTCCATCTTTCTTTTTTCTGGTGAAGAGAAATGGCGAAGCTCCAGGCACATCATGTTAGACTTACCACTTTCATCCACGCGACGGAAGATGAGGATAAGGTTCTGGAGGCGATAGGAACTCTCATCCCGGAAGAGGTGGATGAGGAGGATGTAATCTTTGATATTGCTGAGACATCGGGCTACTTTGGGAATCCGATAAAGGTTGTCAATGTCGAAATAAAGCGGAGCAAAGCTGTGAGGGCCTTTCTCAGTGAGCTCAGGGAGCTCCTCAGCGAGGGTGACCGGCGCTACCTACTTGAAAACCTCGATGAAAAGGTTGATGAGGAGGGCACGTTATACATCCGCTTCAGCAAGCAGAAGGCCTATCTCGGGGAGCTTGAGATTGATGAGGGGGAGGACGTAATTCAGGTAAGGATAAAGGTTAAGGCCTTCCCAATGAGGAAAGAAGCGGTAATTAAAGCCGTAAAGGAGTGGCTGGAGGAATGATGCCGGAAGATGAGGTATCCTTCTCAGAGGAGCGCTTTATAGAGATGGACGTTAGGAGCGAAGAGGCCTACGCCATGGCGAGCGAGTGGTTCGATGAAGTTGTCTTCACGAAGAAGATCATCCTCGAAGGTTTGCCTAAATGGGAGGAGTTGAAGGCTGAAATAAAAGCCCTGCGTGAAAAATACAGCAGAGTCGCCCTCCTGATTGTTACTAAAAAGCCGAGCCTTATAAGGGAGGCCAAAAAACGCAACCTGAAGGCTCTAATCTACGTTCAGGGGGGAAACATGAGGGTGAACCGCTTCGCCCTTGAAGCCGGTGTTGATGCCCTTATAAGTCCTGAATTCGGAAGGAATGACAGCGGCTTTGACCACGTTCTCGCAAAGCTCGCTGCAAAAAACGATGTTGCAGTGGGCTTTTCCCTCGCCCCTCTCCTCAGGGCAAATCCCTATGAGCGATCCCGGATTATCAGCTTCATGATGAGGAACTGGCAGCTTGTAAGGAAGTATCGTGTTCCGAGGTTTATAGCAAGCTCCGCTGAGAATAAATGGGGCGTCAGAGCCCCAAGGGACCTGATAAGCCTCGGAATTGCAGTAGGGATGGAGGTTCCGCAGGCCAAAGCCAGCTTGAGCTTCTATCCGGAAAAAATTTTGAGGAAAAAGCCTTAATGCGCCTCCAGCGCCGGGAAGTGCTCGGGCTCATAGTCCTCGAGCTTCCCGTCAAGGTAGTCCTCGTAGCCCTTGAGGTCGAGCAGGCCGTGACCGCTGAGGTTGAAGAGTATCACCTCATCCCTCCCTTCCTCTCTGGCTTTCAATGCCCTGTCAACTGCTGCCTTAACGGCATGAGCGCTTTCAGGAGCCGGGACTATTCCTTCGGTCTTTGCAAACAGCTCTGCCGCCTGAAAGACCTCGTTCTGGTGATAGGCAATTGGTTTCACTATCCCGTGGTTGATGAGCACGCTGAGCGTAGGAGCCAATCCATGGTAGCGAAGGCCGCCAGCATGTATCGGCGGGACATAGTAGGTGTGCCCGAGCGTGTGCATTTTTACTTTTGGTGTATAGCCTCCGGAGTCGCCATAGTCATATTTGTAAATACCTCTCGTCATGCTCGGTGCCGCCTTTGGCTCCGCCGCTATGAACTCGTAGTTTGCCTTCCCTGCAAGGACGTCATGAACAAAAGGATATGCCAGCCCTGCAAAGTTGCTGCCGCCACCGACACAGCCAACTATTACATCAGGCTCTTCGAACTCTTTCATCTGCTCCTTCGCTTCAAGCCCTATTACCGTCTGATGCATCAGCACGTGATTCAAGACGCTGCCGAGTGAATATCGCGCCTTCTCATCATTTAAAACATCTTCTATGGCCTCGCTTATGGCTATCCCAAGGCCGCCGGGGTGATTCGGATCATCCTTCAGGAATTTTCTGCCTATCTTCGTCCTGTCGCTCGGGCTCGGGTAGATTTCAGCTCCATAGAGGCGCATTATGGTCTTCCTGTAGGGCTTCTGCTGGTAGCTCGCTCTCGCCATGTAAACACGAACCTTAAGACCCAGCAAAGCCCCGGCCAAACTCAGAGCAGTTCCCCACTGTCCGGCTCCGGTTTCGGTTACAAGCCTCTCTACCCCCTGCTTCT
>WAPO01000112.1 GCA_015520705.1 Thermococcus sp.
GAACCATCCTCCGCTCACCTCCTTCAAACTTTTTCAAAAAGTTCCAGTTCAGCCTTCTTCAGTTCGATACGCTTTGAGACGAACTTCCGTGTCTTTTCCACATCGCCCTTCAGCCAGGGGGCGATGATGAACGCGTGCAACTTTGCAAAGCGGCCGTCCAGGAGCTTGAGCTGTTTTTCTGCATCTTTCAGTTCCTGCTCAACTAACCGCCAAGGGCGGAAGAGTATATCATAATAGTATAGAGAGCATCGCTCCGAGCAGGAGCATGCCCAAAATCCAGTTCAGGACACTCATTTGTCGTCACCTCTGAGAGAAATCCCCAACTTAACGCGTTTGGAGCGCCAACCCCCCTCAAGGGTGAGCTTCAGGTCATCAACCACGGTAGAATACCACTCGTCAGCAAGAAGCTCAAGGTTAAGGTAGTGTTTTTCGAGAACTCCACGCTCGGCGCGGCCCTGAATGAAGTTGATAACCTCAAACGGACACCCCTGCCTTGCTAGGAATGTCGCAAACCACTCTCTAACTGCCGAAGCGGAGAACTGGACTCTCTTCTCGGTGTTTCTGACGGCACGGAGCTTGACGCGGAGCCTGTTCTTCACGTGCTCGTAGTCAAGAGGAAGCTGCTCAAGTTCTGAAAGCGCGAAGTCGCGAGGTAGGTAAGCGTAGAAGGCCTTCTTCCGGCCCTTCTGGCGGTGTAAAGGATATTTTGCTATCTTTTCGTGCTCTAGAGGTAGGATTAGCTTCTCGGGGTCATACTCGTTGAAGAGCTCGACCACGGCCCTAAGCCGCAGGCCGGAATAGACGAGGGCCTTGTAAATCGTTGCGAGGGTGGCGTCTTTCTGCTCATAGTACTCCAGAGCAGCCCTAATCTGCTCGTCTGAAACGTTCACCTTCCGCGGGTGCGTAGGTTTCGTCCAGATTATCTCTTTCAGGTCGAGGTACTGCTCGCGAGTGATCACACCACGGTTCTTCAGGAACCTGGCAAAGCTTCTCAGGGCCTTGGTTATGTGGCGCTTATAGTTGGTTTCCGTGAGAGTCTCCTGGAGATCCCCGTATGTTATTATATTATATGAGTCAAAGAACTTCTCAAGGGCCTGGATGTAGCGTAGCTTCGTCTCCTCGGTGGCAACTCTGAGAGAGAGCCACTTCGCGTAGGCCTCTTTGAGCTGAGACCACTTCTCATTTAGGCTTATCTCTGGTGTGGACGTCCTACTAGTGCTTTCGAGCCCGCGCCCCGGGTTCAAATCCCGGCCGGGGCACCATAAGAAACTTTTGCCAAGCAAAAGTTTCATCAAAGTTTGCTTGCCGACGCAAAGCGCCGCTTTCACCCCGTTCAAGCGTCCTTAATGGCTGGCGGAGAGATTGTGTGCTTTTATGAAAATGCAAGTTTTTAAGGGGTTTACCTACCGGATTACCGTTTCATAGTGTTTGCCTTCCTCAAGGCATCCTTCGGACGCCAGAATAAAAATGCAAACTGTTTGAGGGCTTCCCTTAGAAGTAAAATCCAGTTCCAGGGTAGTTTTAGGATGTGCACGCTACTCTCAGTCGGCAGTTTATGAGAAGGGAACCTTTTGATCAAGCTTTTCCTAAAAGCTTGTTTGCCTGCGTAGAGTTTCATCAAAATTCGTACATGTCGTTGTATCCGTCGTTATGGAGAGAAGCTTTTGATATGCGGACGATTAACGAGAGGTTGTTTTCATTAGCATCCAATGGATGCATGGACAAGAAACTTCAATGAGAATAGGCTTTTATGGGGTTACGCCCCAGCCAGTTAGTGAGTGCTCTATCCCCTGTAAACCTTTTTAATCCTCCCTCCCACTCCCTACCGATGCTCGCCATAAAAGTTCCCAAACGTAAAGCTGAGAGGGTTCGCAGAAGGCTCCTTGAGCTCGGCGTTCTGGCTAGGGGTTACTCCATAAAGCGAGAGGGAGATTTTGTCCTCTTTCCGGTTACAGAGAGGGTTGAGGGCTTTGAACTTGTTGAATCCGAATTCAAGGAAAGCAGGAAAAGACCGCACAGCTACCGCGAGGTTGTGGATGTTCCGGCCAAGCTGAGGCCTCTCCTTCCGAGTTCCTTTGACATAATCGGCGATATAGCCATAATTGAGCTTCCTGAGGAGCTTGTGCCCCACGGCAGAGCCATCGGCGAGGCAATCCTCAAAGTCCACCGCCACATAAAGGCGGTCTTTGCCAAGGGCAGCGCCGTTTCCGGGGAATACAGGGTGAGGGAGCTGATGCACCTCGCCGGCGAGAGGAGAACCGAAACCATCCACCGCGAGAACGGAATAAGGCTGAAGCTCGATGTTGCGAGGGTGTATTTCTCCCCCAGACTGGCCACTGAGAGAATGAGGGTATTCAAGATGGCAAAAAGGGGAGAGGTTGTTCTGGATATGTTTGCCGGCGTCGGGCCGTATTCAATCCTCCTCGCAAAAAAAGCTGATGTGGTCTTCGCATGCGACATAAACCCGTGGGCGGTTAAATATCTGGAGGAAAACAGACGGCTGAACAGGCGTGAGAATGTCATACCCATTCTGGGGGACGTTAGAAAAATCTCAGGCAGGTTAAAGGCTGACAGGGTCATAATGAACCTCCCGAAGTTTGCGCGGGACTTCCTGAGGGAAGCCATAGCCAGCACAAGGAGGGGCGGGGTCGTGCACTACTACGGGTTTTCCCATGAGAGCGACCTTTTTGGCATGCATGAAAAGGCAATTCTAAAAGCCGCAGGGGAGCTCGGAAGGGAGGTTAAGATTCTCGGAAGGAGAAAAGTGCGGCCCTACGCTCCCCGGCAGTTCAACATTGCAGTCGACTTCAGGGTTCTTTAAAGAACAATCCGTGAAAACCTTTTAAGCCCACGTGACATAATTCTACATGACGGGGTGATATTTTTGACTCTGAAGGTTGATGAAGTTCTCAAGAAGCCGAAGTCCGGCAATACCGCCGCGGCAATTGAAAGGCTCTTCAAAGTTCTCGGGCCCGAGAAGGTCTCCACAAAACCAGCCGACCTCTTTTCCTACAGCCACGACTACTGGCTGATAACATTTCACTGGCTCCTTGAGGGGAAGGTGCCGGCGCTTCCGGACGTCGTGGTCTTTCCGCGGACAGAGAAGGATGTCCTGCAGGCCCTCAGGATAGCCCACGAGGAAGGAGTCCCTGTATATCCCTACGGCGGAGGCTCAGGGGTTCTCGGGGCGGCCGTGCCCGAGCACGGGGGCATGGTAATCGACCTTAAGAGGCTCAGGGATGTCGAGCTCCATGAGGATGATCTGATGGTCGAGGCCGGTGCGGGCATAAACGGTCATTACCTTGAGGAGTATCTTAACAGAAAGGGCTACACCCTCGGCCAGATTCCCCAGTCCCTCTATCCATCAACTCTGGGCGGCTGGATTGCGACAAAGGCTATCGGCCAGTTCTCAACCAAATACGGTGGAATCGAGGACATGGTGCTGGGGCTGAGAGTCGCGGTTCCTCCGGGGGACATCATAGAGCTGAAGCCGCATCCGAGAACTGCAACCGGGCCGGATTTGAGGAAGCTGTTCATAGGCAGCGAGGGGATTCTTGGCATAGTAACAAGAGCATGGCTGAGGATACATCCCTATCCGGAGGAGAGGTTTCTGATGTCCTTTGCATCCGAGAGCCTTGAAGACGCACTTAATTCCGTCAGGAGGATACTGAGGAGGGGAGCGAGACCGGCGGTCATCAGAATCTACGACAGAATTGAGACAAAGAGGCACTTCTACCGGTTTGACGGGATGTACGGCAGAGTTGGCACGGTTGTAATCGTCGAAGGGGATTCAAAAATCACAGAAGCTGAAAAGGAGATAGTGGAGGAGGAGTTTAAAGGTGAAGCCATGGGAGAGGAGCCGGTGAAGCACTGGCTTGAGACGAGGTTCATCGTTAAGGAGGTCTCGGAGTTTGCGCCCCTCGGCGTTGTGATTGACACGATTGAGGTCGCTGCAAACTGGAGCAGAGCGGTGGAGCTGTATCACAGCGTTGTTAATGCCATGAAGTCAGTAAAGGGCGTTCTGTTTGCCTCCGCTCACGCATCGCACTTCTACCCGCAAGGGGTGTGCTTCTACTTCACCTTCGCCGGAATCCCGCCGAAGAAGATGAGCGCGGCTGAGTTCTACAACAGGGTCTGGGACAGCGCAATGAGGGCGACGCTTGAAAGCGGGGGGACTATAAGCCACCACCACGGCATCGGGAGGCACAGAGCGAGGTGGCTTGAAGAGGAGCTGGACGGTGCATACGGGCTTTTGAAACGGATAAAACGTGCTGTGGATGAGGAAAACCTGATGAATCCCGGAAACATGGGGGTCTGAGCATGCCCGGAAAATGGGACTGGCTGAAGGATGAGATAGGACTGTCGAACTTTCTGACAGGCGGTAAGATGATACTCAGGGTAATCAGCGGCAAGCTCTCCGCCGATGACCTGACAAAGTGCGCCCTCTGCCCGAATATGTGCAGGCATGCCTGCCCTGTAAGCATAGTTGAGGGCAGGGAAACCACATCGCCGGCAGGAAAAGCGAGGGTGGCCCTGATGATCCGCGAGGGGAAGCTGGAGCTGAACCTTGATAATCTTGAACCCCTCTACACATGCCTTTCATGCGACATATGCACCCTGCACTGTCCCTTCGAGTTCTCGGTGGCCGACTTAATCAGGCCTGTAAAGGAGGAGGCCGTAAGAAAGGGGATTGTATTCGAGGAGTTCAGAGACGTTTTCAGGAACCTTGAAGAGCACGGCGATGTTTATGGAGCCCGGAGCACGGAAGAAGACGGAAGTGGTAGGGTTCTCTACATACGCGGGTGCACGATAAGAAACGAGCTTCCGGAGCTCGGCGAAAAGGCCTTCAGCCTGCTGGAGAAGTTTGGCTTTGATGTCTTTACAATAAATGAGACGTGCTGCGGCATTCCAGCATACAATCTGGGCAACATCGAGCTCTTCAAAAAGCTCGCTGCCGAAAATGCCCGGAAGATAAACCAGAGCGGGGCGGAGATTGTGATAACCTCATGCCCCTCATGCGCATACGCATACAGGGTTCTCTACCCCGAATACGGAATCAGGCTCAGGCCAGAGGTCTTCCACATCGCTGAGATTCTGGAGAACAGGCTTGAAGGAATGAAAGCCGAAGAGGAGGTTACATACCACAATCCCTGCAGGCTGGCGCTGGGGCTGAAGCAGAGGGAGCTTCTGAAGAGCATCCTCGACAAATTCGAAGGCCTTGAGGTGCGGGAGCCGAGGAAAGAGTTCTTCTGCTGCGGCCACGGAGGGAGTGCGGTGTCAAGACTAAAGCCTGAGCTCGCCCGGGAAATAGCGGAGGAGAGAAGACAGCAGCTTAAAGAAGGTGCTAACAGAGTGATCACAGCCTGCCCGAGCTGCAAGCTGGCTTTAGATGGTGGTGAACTGGAGGTTCTTGATATAGCCGAGTTCGTCTACCAGATGCTGGGGGAGTAATATGGGGCTGGAATCAAAGGTTGGGAAGGTGCTGAAGGGCTTTCCCTATGAGATTTCGTTTGAAATCAAGGACGGGATCGTCTTCCTCAGCGGAGAAGTCGAAAGCTATCAGGACTGGGTTGAAATCGGCCTCGCTGTCGGGAAAATTAAGGGCGTTGAAGGGGTCGTGAATAGAATAAGATGGAAGGGCTACCCCGAGGAAAAAATAAGAAGGCGTGAGGAGAGAAGGAAAAGGCTCTACGAGGAGAACAAAAACAGAATCGCCGGTGAATATGATGTTGTTATAATCGGCGGAGGCGTCACCGGGACGGCAGTAGCGAGGGGGCTCTCAAAATACAGGCTGAAGATTGCCCTGCTGGAGAAGGGCTCCGATGTCTCTCTTGGAGCCTCGAGGGCAAACAACGGCATGATCCATCCGGGCGTTGCACCCCCCAAGAACACGCTCAAGAAGAAGCTCAACGTCAGGGGAAACGCCATGTATGACAGGCTCTGTGAAGAGCTGGGCGTGAGATTCAGGCGCGTGGGGAGTCTCTGGCTGATAACCCCCAGAACCCTCCAGAAATACCGCAGATACTTTCCGGGCCCCCTCTACAGACTTGTCTCGGCTTATATTTTCCC
>WAPO01000113.1 GCA_015520705.1 Thermococcus sp.
CGGGGTTCATTCTGGGTGCTTTGCACCCGCTCCCCCCGACGCCGCCGTCATGGCACCAGGGCTCTGAGCCTCTATTCGAGGGCTCCACCCAATAGGGGGGAACCCCACTGATACAAAATTTTTGCAAAAGCCCTTAAAGGCCGGATTTTTGAAAAAGAAACTGTTAAAAAGCATTCCTAAAATGCGTGTTTTTAGACATAAAAATGGTAAATTTTCTGCAATTAAAATGCAAAGAAAAACAACGCTGAGAGGGATGTCCCTCATATTATGGTGTTAACTCTAAGAAGCTATTTTCTCTTTATCTTACAGTGTTAAGTGATAGGCGAAGCGTTTCTGGAATAATTTCAAAAGTAATGACCTGGAGAAAAGCTCAGAAGTTTTTTGTTTGCCTTCTAGTATAATCTTGTCATGATTCATTCCCTGTCTAGTGCTCCTCTTGGTAATTTCACTAGAATGGCTTCAGGAGGCGAGACTCCGGTTATCTGACAGTAGGGGTTTCTGATAAAAGAAAACTTTTAAACAAACTAAATCAACGTTTTAGAGGGTGAATTTAATGATAACTAAGAGTGAAACCCCTATATACGTAAACATACTGAAGAAATCTCTTAACGTGGTGGAAGTATCCTCAAATCTTCTTGAATTTAAAGACCCAAAGGAGGCTATATTATTTGGACTCCATTCGTGTCGCTCGTACTTCCCAACTAATCAAGGAATACTGCATCTCTCTTATGACTCGTCCTTTTGGCGAGGCTTTGATTATTTACCAAGGTACAAAAACGTCTTAAGAAACAGAAAATACGTATATATTGAGGATTACTCGTATATTACCCAGAAATACCCCTCTTCATATAGGATTTCCCACATTTTAAACCTTGAACTTAGCGATATATGTGGAACTTTGGAGGATCATTTTGGAATTGACCCGTCGAAAGTCATAATAACTTTCACTGGAGGAGAAGACTTCTATACTATAGTAGGATCGTTTATTTTAAGGGACTTAGGATACATTATTTTCCCGGAAGATCTTATAGATGTCTTTATTTGCAATGGAGTTCCAGACTTGGTTGTGGCTAAATTGGGCAATTTACAAGAAGTCCTAATAGACCGTGGGATAATAGAAAATGGAGGTTTTCTTGCAGAGGTTGAGTTGTGGCCAATCTTTGGTAAAAGATCTAAAGTTATTCCCAAAAATATTATTGAAGAAGTTTTGGCCGTGGAAACAGAGCCTGAGGCTCGAAGAGCATCTGGAGGTAGAAAACAAATAAAAACTTACCTCAATTCTGGATCATTCAATAATGAGGTCTTAATTTGTCCAGGTAGGGAAGGAGATGAAAGATACTATAATGATTCATTTATTACTTGGAGCAAGGAGGGAGATCCAATAGTTCGGATTACCCCACCAATCTATCCTGTGCCTAAAAATTTTGAGAAGGCGATACAAATAACGAAAAAAGTTGTGGTAGTGACCCTTTTGAAGGTTCTTGCTCTCTCGAAATTCCCTGAGACCGATTTGTCATTTGCCGAATTTGCAGAAAGAGTAATAGACAATCCAAGGGAGCTAAAGAGGGTTATTTAAATCCACTCCCTAAGGCAACATTTGGTACGCCCGAAAACATACCCAATGAAACTCATCATCAATTAAGAAGAACCAAGAAGTGTAATCCACCATTTCCTTGATAAAGATTAAGAGGGACAGGGGGATGAATTTATAGGAATCAGTAGCCACAAAGTACCTAAAGCTTCATTATCTCCGGCACTATGCTTATCCTCGAAACCGGCGTCGGAATGGTGTTTGTAACAGCCAGCTCATCGACTGCATTGCTCACCCTCTCTATAGCACCCTCGGCAAAGACGCCGTGGGTTGCCGCGACGAAAACCTTTCCAGCACCCATCTCCTTCAGCAGGTTTGCCGCCCTTACCATTGTGCCGCCGGTGCTTATGATGTCGTCCACTATGAGGACGTTCTTGCCCCTCACGTCCACATCAACCGGCGTCATTCTCACTTCTGTCGGCGAAATCCTCTCCTTCTCAAAGTGACTGAACTCAAGGCCGAGCCTCTCGGCTACAGCCCTCGCCCTCTCCCTTGCACCTTTATCTGGAGCAAGAACAAGACCGTCCCCAAGCCTCTCCACAAAGTAATCGGCTATCGCCCTTGCCGGAGAGAGGTTGACCGCCTTTCCTGGGAAGAACTTCAGAGTTTCCGGGTTGTGCATGTCGAAGACATAGAGTTCGTCGTAATAAGTGCCGAGCGCCCGCATAACCGCCCTCACGCTCACCGGTTCGCCTTCCTTGGTAACCCTGTCCTGCCTCGAATAGGCAAAATACGGAACCACCGCCCTCAGCCTCTCAGCACCCCTCTCACGGAGGGCATCGGCGATGAGAATCAGCTCGACTATGTGTTCGTCCTGAGGTGCAAAGGTCGACTGGACAACAGTTACCTCCTCAGCTGAACCGAGAACCCGGACGTATTTCTCCCCGTCAGGAAACTTCTTTATCTCCGTCTCAATAAGCTCGCCGCCGAGGATTTTTATCTCATCCTCAAGATGTCTTCCGCCGCTTCCAACAGCTATCATGAGCACCACCTCTTTGCCGTTGGGATGTTTAATTCATGACTTATAAATCCACCGTCATACCAGGAGGACAGCAATTATCCCGGCGAGGAAAATGCCGTCGAATGTTCCGGCTCCGCCTATGCTCACCATCGGCGCCCCTAGGTTCTTGATTTTGTTCCAGTTCATGAGGTCTGCACCTATCAGAACGCCCATCGTCCCGCTTGCATATGCTACGAGGGGCCGGTTGCCATCCCCAAAGATCAGGGCGAGGGCCACCGCTATAAGCGGAGGAATGAGCGTTGGTATAGCTATTCCCAGCCCCCTGACAGGTCTTGAGAACATATGGCTTAAGATTGAGGCTATTATAATGGCAATTATCGTGTTTATCAGGAGTTCGGTCTGTCCTGTAAAGACCAGCAGCATGATTTCGTATGACACTATGCTGAGCGGAACGAGGGCGCCTCCAACATTCACGGCTATGACAACCTTCTGCTCGGCCCAGTCCACGTATGGAACGGGGTAGGGTATCCCGAAAAACCTGACCTCTTTCATCCTCATGATAGGGCCGTAAGTCGTGGTTTCGGCCACAGGGAGGTTTATGAAACTGCCGATAATCGCTGTGAAGAAGAGGGTATACGCCACAGGTGCCGGAATGTTGAGTTTCTGAAAGGCTGCACTTATGACACCCGCATAGAACATGAAGAGAATGACCATTAGGAAGACCAGAATCAGAAGGAAGGGAAGTGCAAGGGGTATGAAGATAAATCTCCTCATGCTCATTTTATCATCTCACCATGATCCAGAGGGCGTTTCAATCTTCTTGGGTCTGTCAAATTTCTCGGGCTTCTGCCTCTAATGTTCGTGCACGACCTCCTAATTTCCCGGCCTTCAGCAATCCACGATGTAAATGGCTCCCTGACAATTAAACCTCTCATAGTTGCTCATTCCTTCTTAGTCAGGCCGATTTTATAAATCTAACGTCAGAAATGGAAAACTTTAAGTTTAATACTGACCAACCCCTTATTTGGAGGCAGAATCATGAAGATTATATGGTACGGGCATGCGTGCTTTTGGGTCGAAACAAAGGGCGTGAGAATCCTCATCGACCCCTATCCGGATGTTGATGACGATATGATAGGAGATGTTGATTACATACTTGTCACTCACGAGCACAGCGACCACTACGGGAAGATACCGCTTCTGGCGCGGCTTCGAGGTGCAACCGTAATAGGCCCAAAACCTGTCTATCTGATGGCAATCAGCGACGGTGTGACGGATGTGCTGGAGATTGAGGACAGGCAGGAGATCGACCTCGGTAACGGTGTGAGGGTAAAGGCCATCTACATGGAGCATCCCTCAAGCCAGTATCCCGTTGGCTATCTCATAACGGGCGAAAAAAGAATATTCCACACGGGAGACACCTATTCCTCACCGCATTTCAAACATCTCAGAGGACAGGTTGACATACTGATGATTCCTATAAGCGGCCGCTCAACGGCCAATGAGAGGGAAGCCGCAAACATAATCGAGGATATAAAACCAAAGATTGTCATCCCAATGCACTATGGAGTTTATTCACAGGCAACGCCTGAAAAGCTGCAGGAAGAGCTCAGGAAAAGGAGGATATGGGTGATAGTTAAAATCATGAGGATGGGAGAGGAGCTGGTTCTGTAGCTTTGAAGCGGTGAAATCCCATGAAGCCACTCAGCACGGGGAGCGAGGCATTAGATGAGCTTCTGGGCGGGGGTATAGGCAGGAAAGTTCTAACACAGATTTACGGAGCATTTGCGACAGGAAAGACGACTTTAGCTGCTCAGGTGGGCCTTTTAAACGAGGGGAAGGTGGCGTATGTTGATACGGAGGGTGGATTCTCCCCGGAGAGAATCGCCCTGATGGCGGAAAGCCGGGGAATCGACCCTGAAAGGGCTCTGCAGAAGTTTCTCCTGTTTGAGCCGAGGGATTTCAAAGAGCAGAAGAGAATGGTGGCAAGGCTGAAAACTGTGGTGGATGAAAGCTTCTCCCTAATAGTCGTGGACTCAATAACAGCCCACTACCGGGTGGAGGAGAACAAGAGCAGACTGCTGGGGGAGCTGGGAAAACAGCTTCAGGTTCTCCTGTGGCTTTCGAGGAAGTTCAATCTGGGTGTTATCGTCATCAATCAGGTGCATTTCGACTCGAAGGCAGGTGTTTCAAAGCCCGTTGCCGAGCACATTCTGGGCTACAAGTGCAAGGATATACTCAGGCTGGATAAGTTCAGCCGTCCGAACGTCAGGGTGGCGGTTCTTGAGAGGCACCGCTTCAGACCCGAGGGAGGGATGGTGTATTTCAGGATAACTGAGAAGGGGATTGAGGATGTTAAGGATGGATGAGCCATCCTACAGCTGCCATGACAGAAAATGAAAAAGATGTGGAAGATGCTCTGATTAAATCCGCTCAAAAACCTCCTGCGTGATTCTCAGGGTCGCCTTGTAGAGCTTTTCGCTTATTATGCCGTCCTCATAGTGCTCCCTGAGCTTCTCCCTGTCGATTATCTCCTTCTTCCCGTCGGGCCACTTGACTATATCCACCTCAAGGTCTATGTAGCGCACCTTATCGGGATAGAACTCCACGGGGGTGTTTATGTTATAGTATTCGCCCTTCAGGTTCCCGTTTCTGTCATAATAGCTGTGTCTGAACCACCATCTACCCTCTTCTATCTCGGTTATGGCGTAGTCCCCGTATTCTATTGGAATCTCAAGGCCGTCGTAGCCCTTTCCGGGTTTGAGGTTCCTCTTCAGCTTGACCCTGAGAGGGCTGAGCGAGACCTCAACAACTTCCCCGGGACCTATGCGTATCTTCTGACCGTCGGGCTTGATGTGCTCCAGAACAAAAAGCCAGCCTGCTTTAGGCCCCTTGTTGTCGACCAGTGCCTGTATGAAGCCCTGTCTAACCTTGTCCCTCTGGGATGGGAGCTTTGAGAGTATCCCCTCTGCTATCTCCACAGCGAAGCTGAACTCCGGATCATAGGCCTTGAACTGGTGGTGCCCCTCGATTGTCGGAACAACCCCGTTCCTCACCTCATCAAGCTTCTTCTTTGCCCCTCCTCCGAATTCAACTTCGTATATCTCCCTTCCTTCAATAATCTGGGCAGGTGCTGAGTAGCGATCAGCCTCTTTAAGCCTGTCTGCAAGCTTGGACAGTCTTACAAGCTCATCTCTCAGGATATTCCAATCTTTATAGGCCGCTGCCGTCCTCCAGAGGATTCCCCAGTCCCCGAGGTCAAGGCTGAGGCCGAGTATTCTGAGCCTTTCCCTCTCCTCATTGTCCCTTATCTTCCTTGAAATCTTCACATGCCTCTGACTCCCGACAGGCTTGGGAATTAAAACCGCATAGTCGCCGGGAACCGTCAGCAATACGCTGAGATGTGGGAGGACGTTGTGCTTCTTCACCTGAACTAGGACTTCATCCCCTTCCATAGCATCGGGGAGCTCTTCTATTATCGCCGTCCCTATGGCACTTCCGATATCAACATAAACATACCTCTCATCCCGTTTAACAACTATACCCTTGTATATGCCATAGAGCTGGTAGGGCATTTTTCTAAAAAAAACATCTATAAACTCCTCCTCAAGAACATTCTTAACCTTCTCAACTGCTGTGCCAGTTATGATGATTCCCTGTCTGTTTTTCTTGTCGTAGATGTCCACGTCGAAATCATCGTAGCTCTTTTCAAGACCAAGCCTCTCGGCGATCTTCTGGCTCGGCTGTGAAATTCTAAAGCCGTTATCGAGGAAGAGCTTCGTCAGTGCCGTGCTGTATATCCCCCTAATCCTTACCGAAACCTCTGAGTTTGTAGACAACTTCACCACCCCTATACTTTTTTTCAGCTATTCCAATGAGAGCAAGACCTTCCAGTATCTGAGCAGCTTCTTTCACACCGCTCTCCTTCTCCACATTTCTCGCCTCGACCCAGAGCAAACCTCTGGAGTGCCACCTTCTCAGGGCATCCTCAACCTTATGCACCCATGAGGGATGGGTGTAGAGGTGATATGTGAGGGCTATGAGCAAATCAAGCCTGCCCTCAACTTCATCAATTTTTCTGAGTTTCTCCATTATACTCGTTGGAGGCTTTTTCTCTTTTTCGCTTACTGTGCCTATGAAAACCAGCCCCTCAATCTCAGAGCTGAGCTTTTGAATTGACTGGGTTATGGTGTAATCATAGAAGCGATGAAACTGGACAAGCCGGCTCAGTGATGTTTTCAATCGGGTTCGGCTCTCATAGTCATCTACCTTCGGCAGAAGAGACAGCACCTCCTCAAGGCGGAACTTCATCTGATGCTCATTTTTCTGAAGCTCCTTTGCATAATTCTCAATAACACCGCCAACTGCGGCAACTTCCCGGTGTATGGAGGATGCCACACTGAGCTTTTCCTCCACGACGGAATAGAGGAGCTTGATCAGAGAATGAAGCGACTCCATATTTTCACTCTCATATAGTTTGGGAAATTCCTGCTCAAACTTCCTGTGGAGCTCCTCAGCTTTATGCACCAAACCTTTTAACTCCTCAACGTTCATAAGCGCCCCCTGAAGATATTTCCTCCTTCCCCTACTTTTACTTTTCGATGTAAATGGAAGTGTTTATCCACAAGCTTTTTTTAACGTATGGAGCTTAATTAATGCGGTGGCGAATGTGCTCTTTGACCGCTTTGGAAGACCCGTGACCAATCTCAGGATATCCATTACCGAGAACTGCAACCTTAACTGCTTCTACTGCCACAGGGAAGGGCAGCAGACAGGACACAGGGAGATGACCCCTGAAGAGATAGAGAGAATCGTCAGAATCGCTTCAAGGCTCGGGATAAAGAAGGTCAAGCTCACAGGAGGAGAACCCACGGTTAGAGCGGATATCGTCGAGATTGTCCGGAGGATAAGGCCCTATGTTGTTGACCTGTCCCTCACGACGAACGGCACAGTCATGCACCGCCTCGCGGAGGAGCTAAAGGAGGCCGGTCTGGACAGGGTCAATATAAGCCTCGACACACTCGACAGGAGGAAGTATAAACGGATAACGGGATTTGATGTTCTTCCCCAGGTTCTCAAGGGCGTTGAAAAGTCAGTTAAGCTTTTCAGCCCGGTCAAGCTCAACATGGTGGTTATGAAAGGCTTGAACGATGATGAAATATGGGACATGATAGACTACGCCGCCAGAACCGGTGCTGTTCTTCAGCTGATTGAGATTGAAGCCCCGAGGGAGCTTGAAGGCTCATGGTTCTTTAAGAGGTATTTCTACCCGCTGAAGCCCCTTGAGGAGGAGCTGGAGAAAAGAGCCGTTGAAATCAGGGAGAGGCGCATGCACAGGCGCCGGAAATATTTTCTGCCTGTGAATCACGGCATTGCCGAGGTGGAGGTTGTCAGGGCGATGCACAATACAGTTTTCTGCGCAAACTGCACCCGTCTGAGGCTCACCGCGGACGGCCATCTCAAAACGTGCCTCCTGAGGAGGGACGACCTGATAGACATCCTGACTCCCATGAGAAGTGGAGCCACCGATGAGGAGCTTGTGGATGTATTCAGGGAAGCCATCAGGATAAGACAGCCATACTGGCGTTAGGCATCTTTATATAGCGGCCAGATTATAATCACTAAAGAGGGAAGCTGATGTATATAGACTGGCTTGGAGTTGTTGGAGGTATAGTGGTCTTCTTGATCGGTAGCTCTCTCTCAGTCCTATTCTACGGATACCATAAAATCATGGAAGCTCCTGCAAGGCAATGGGGCAGAAGAATTGTCATTTCACTGATACTCTTCGCAATCGGGGGAATTGGTGTGATAATTGATTCAGTAAGTGAATCCAAGCTCTGGTTTCTCGCGGCTATACCCATCACCCTCTCCTATCTGCTGGCAATCTCCGCGAGCTTGCATTATATAAGACGCCTCAGAACCCTTATGGAAATTCCCCCTGCGAATGAAATGAAGCGGCCCCGCCTACCGCCGGGAGCGTATATTACCCGCAAGAGCCCGCATGACTTGAGGGAGCTCCTGATGCTCATGAGGGAAAACTCCAACGGTTTGGTTGTAGCAGGCAGGGAGCCCAAAGAGAGATTCATCCAGAAGGCAGGAATCAAACCTGACAAATATATCTGGCTGAGCAGAACCGCTTCTCCAGAAAGTGTCGATCCTGCAAAGCTTCATGTGCTTCAGCAGGAAATTCTGAGCTTTGTCAGGGGACGGAAGGGAAGTGTAGTTGTTTATTTAAGCGGCTTTGACTATCTCATCCTCTACAATGAGTTTACAGGTATTGTTAAGTTCCTCTTTAACCTGAAGGATTACATCATGATGAACGCCTCAGTGCTGCTCCTCCACCTGCCTGAAGACACGATTGACAGCGTTCGGGAGTCTATCATTGCAAGGGAGTTCGAATGGCTTGACGAGAGCAGGCTACTATCGGAGATGGAGGAGCTTGCCCTCTTCGGAATTATGAAAAGAGAGGGGGAGCCAGATGCCGGCAGTGAAGGTTCCCAGAGAAAAGGCGGAAAAAGCGAAGAAGCTCTTGAAGAAGCTTGAAATATACGACGGGAGAAGAAAAGCTCAGAGAAGCGGCGGGTTCATTCTGCTTCCGATCTTCGATCCGGAGAAGGCCCGTGAGCTGGGCTTTGATGTGGCTGATATCGAACTGCCCTTGAGACCGGAGAGGCAGATTTACAAAAACCTTGAGAGCGTGCTGAGGGAGAAGCTAACTCCAGAAGAAATGAAGCACCTCCGGAGATACGACATAATAGGGGACATAGCGATAACCCAAATACCCCCTGAGCTTGAGGGCAGGAAGGAGGAAATCATCAGGGCTCTCCTGAAGGTGCATCCGTTCCTGAAGGTTGTGGCTGTAAAGGGCTTCCACAGGGGAGCCTTCCGGATAAGGGACTACTCCATAATCTGGGGCGAGAAGAGGCTTGAAACGCTCCACAGGGAAAACGGCGTGGAGATAAAGGTTGATCTCTCAAAGGTCTTCTTCAACCCGAGGATGAAGGGCGAGCGCTACCGTCTGGCCCAGCTTGTTAAGGATGGTGAAAGGATTCTCATACCGTTCGCCGGAGTGCTTCC
>WAPO01000114.1 GCA_015520705.1 Thermococcus sp.
ACCTCATTCCCCCTCATAGCCTCGCACTCCAACGCAAGGGTGCTGTGCGACAATCCGAGGAACCTTACTGATGAGCAGATCAAGGCCATAGCAGAGAGGGACGGTGTCATAGGGGCGGTTGCAATACCCTCCTTCACGGATAAGGAAAGGCCCACCCTTGAGAAATATGTCAGGCATATCGAGTACATGGTTGAGCTGGCGGGCTACGAGCACGTGGGGCTGGGCTTCGACTTCGTCTACTACCTCCCGGGCTGGAAGGGCCACAGCATTGAGGGCTTTGAGAGCGAGGAAAAGATACCCGCCCTGCTGGAGCTCCTGAAGGAGAATTTCTCGGAAAAGGAGGTCGAGGCTATAACCTTCGGGAACTTTGAAAGGGTCTTCAGGCGGGTTGTCGGCTGACGGAATCTTTTTATAATCTCTTTTTCAGCTCAGACGGGTGAGCGGATGGAGGTTTATTTCCTGACATCGCAGGATGCGAGAAGACTGCTCTTTGCCAAGGGAGGGGCGAGAGTAAACCTTGACCTGAGAAAGACCAGCAGAGTTTGGCTTATCAGAATCCGCGGTGACAGGTTCATATTTCCTGACGGGAGTGAGGTTGAGAGGGAAACCATCGAGAGGATTGCAGGGGACGACAGAAGCCTATACTTCATAGCCGGAGGGAGGGTTTTTAAAGCGGCCATAGCGGGCGAGCACTTCTACAAGCTCGTGCCCACGATTCCGCCCACGATAGAGATAGACGGCATCAGGATGCACCGCACAAAGGATGTAACGCCCCTTGAGGACACGCTGAATAAGGTGAATGCAGTAAAGCCGAAGGAGGGAGAGATGCTCCTCGATACGTGCATGGGGCTCGGCTACACCGCAATAGAGGCCGCCAAGAGGGGAGCATACGTCATGACGGTCGAAAAAGACCCGAACGTTCTGGAGCTGGCGAGGCTCAATCCCTGGAGCCGGGAGCTCTTCCACAGCCAGAACATTCAGGTCATTCAGGGGGATGCATTCGATGTCGTGAAGCGCTTTAAGGACGGGAGCTTTGATGTGGTAATCCACGACCCGCCGCGCTTCAGCCTGGCGGGCCATCTATACAGCGAGGAGTTTTATAGGGAGCTGTTCAGAGTGCTGAAGCCCGGTGGAAGGCTCTTCCACTACGTCGGGAATCCGGGGAGGAAATACAGGAGAAAAGACCTGCAGAAGGGAGTTATGGAAAGGCTGAGGAAAGCGGGCTTCGTCGGAGTAAAAAGAGTGGAAGAGGCTCTGGGGATTGTGGGGAGGCGGCCGTTTAAGAAAGTATCTTAGGAAATTTCTCTCTGCGGGTTATGAGCTTAATGTCCTCAAAAGGTTCCAAAGATAACTGAAATACCACAGTGCCAGAATCGTTAGACATTTTATAAAAACTTTTTGCTTTTTGGCACTGCTTTTTCTGGACAGCTGACAAGGAAAGAAAAAACTTAGAGAGAATTTTATCATTTTCCCAAATTCTCCTTCAAAATCTTCTCAACATCAAAGCCCTCCTCATATCTCTTTAACTTGCGCTCAAAGAACTCCATTATAAGTCTGTAGCGCTTTGCCCTGTGCTTCGGCGAACCGCGGAGGCTGTGTCCGTGCGGCCCCTTCCTGAAGATTGCGATATACGCCTCCTTTCCCAGCTCTTTAAGCACGTGGTAGAACATCACGGACTGATCGAGCGGACAGCGGTAGTCCTCAAGCGAGTGGATTATCAGCAGAGGAGCCTTAACATTCCCGGCATGGAATAGCGGGCTGAGCTTCCTGTAGTTCTCGTTTTCAAGCGGATTCTCGCCGATGACCTCTTTATCGAACCAGAGACCTATGTCAGAAAACGCGTAGCTCGTCAGCCAGTAGCTTATGCCGTTCTCGCTGATGCCGGCCTTGAAGAGCTCGCTCTGTGTTAAAGCCCAGTTCGTCATATAGCCGCCGTAGCTTATTCCGGTTATCCCTACTCTCTCCTTGTCGGCTTGAGGTTCAAGTTTAAAGAACTCTTCAATTCCGTTCATTATGTCCTGAAAGTCTTCAAGGCCTGTCCTTTCAAGCACCCTTAGCGCAAAGTCCTCATCATAGCCATTGCTCCCCCGCGGGTTGACAAACACTATGTAAAAGCCCCTATCGGCAAGGAGCTGCATCTCGTACTTGAAGTAGTGGCCGTACATGCCCTTGGGCCCACCGTGGACGAAAACCACAACCGGGGCATTCTCCCCTTCCTCAACGTCGGGCTTTATATACCATCCATCGAGCTCCAGACCGAGGCTCCTAAAGCGGAAGTGTCTTGGCTCGAAGGTCTTGAGCCTCTCGAAGATGGGCCCGTTGTAGTCCGTCAGCTGCTTCAGTCCGCCATCCCATAGGAAAACCTCCCTAAGTCTTGTAGCCGTTTCTTTGAGGAGAACAACCTTCCCCCCATCGCTAACGTCAAATCCCATGACCCAGGACTCGTCCTCGACTATGGGAGTTAGCTCCTCACCGCTCAGTCTGTACAGGGCCACGCTTCCCCTCTTTGCCATGGTGAAGTATACATTGCCCTTCCTATCGAGCTTTCCGGCTCCGTTGTTGTAGATGAACTTCTCCGTGAGGGGCTTAACCTCCCCGCCGTCCCATATGTAGAGGTAGTCATGCTCGCTGAGCTTTTCCTTCTCCGGCTTTCCATGGAGGAGGAGAAGCTTTCCGTTTGAATCCACGGGGACAAAGGAGACCTTTTCAAACACCCTCTCGCTCTCGCCCTCTTTATACCTGAAGATGTCGTAGAACTTGAACATTGCGGGCTTTCCTTCCTCCCTGTGGTGCTCTGCGTAGAGCACCTCATCGCCGTGCCACAGTCCAGAGGAGAATTTATCCGCATCAAACTCCTCCAAAACCTCCTCGCCTTCGCTGTCATAAATCCAGAAGGTTGTCTTTTCACCATCAAAAAAGCCCTTGCTGTCAAACCAGACAGGAACATCGTCCTCAAAGATGAAGTCCTCATCCTCCCTCCTCTTGAAGCCGATAATTAAAAGACGCCTGTCGTCGTTGTTCCAGCGCACATCCAGAAGGTTCTTAGCCTCCATAAGCTTTTTAGCGCTCATGCTCCTCAAATCAACCAGCCAGAGCTCACCCATCTTTTTCTCTTCATTTTTTCTGACGAATGTTAGCTTTGCTCCGCTTGGAGAGAAGCGGGGCATTGAAGC
>WAPO01000115.1 GCA_015520705.1 Thermococcus sp.
ACTGTAGCGGGGCGCCCTGTGAAAAAGCGCCAGCAGTTTCGCTTTTGACTTTTCAGCCATCTCACACGCTTCTTCCACGGTTGTGTGATAGCTCTCGCCCCTGTCTTTATCATCCAGATAAGTTGCTTCGTGAATCAGCAAATCGGCCCGCTCTCCGAAAAGCCTGACCCTATCACACGGCACGGTGTCGCCGGTATAGACAACTTTAACGCCCCTCCTCCGGGGCCCCGTAACATCCTCAAGGTGGACAACCCTCCCGTTGACCTCTATGCTGCCCTCCCTCTCAAGTTTTCCGAGGATTGGCCCTTCGCTCAGGCCATACTCAGCGAGCTTCTCAGGGAGGAACCTTCCCCTCCTGTCATCTTCCTTGAAAACATAGCCCAGAGCAGGGATGCCGTGCTCCACCTTAAAGCTCCATATTTCGTAGCCCTTAAACCTGAGCCTTTCCTCCCCCAGCTCATGCACATGAATTTTAAATCCAGGTCTGAAAAAGCCGCTCTTAAGGAAGTTCTGAATGAACTCAAATGTGTATTTCGGCCCGTAGATGTGGAGGGGCTTTTCCCTCTTCCAGAGGGTCATCGTCTGAATCAGAGCCATGAGGCCGAGGTAGTGATCGCCGTGGAAGTGAGTTATGAAAATTTTCTCAATGCGCATGGGGCTCAGCTTTGCTGTGTTGAGCTGCCTCATCGTGCCCTCGCCGGCATCAAAGAGGATTACCTCCCCCTCATGGCGGAGGGCAATTGAAGGAACGTTCCTTTCCGCCGTGGGCATGATGCCCCCAGTTCCGAGAAATATCACCTCAAGCATGCTTTAGAATAAGATGGAGGGGTAAAAAGGTTATCGCCTGAGCTTCAGAAGGACAATAATGAGTCCAACTGCCGACGCCGCACTCAGGGAGAGGGCAATCCAGGGAATATAGCTTTTCTCCTTGGGCTCCTTGGGAGCAGCGCAAACACAGCAGCCAGCTTCCTCATCGCCTCCACCTCAATACAAACACCAGCACGATCACTATGACCGCCGCGAGGAGAAAATTCCCCTGTCTCTCCGCTGATGTCTCAAAGAGCTCCGAAGGATTGCCCTCCACACCGCGGAAGCTCACATTCCCCACGATTTTTCCGGAGCACGACTCACCAAGGGAAGCCAGATAGAGGGGATGCCTGACATGAACGGACTTCTCGAATACAATGCCACCCCTCAGGAGTCTGATCGAGAGATTGCCGTCCCTTAAACTGAGCCTGACTTTATACATGCCCGGAGAGAGAACCGTTTTCTCTCTATAACATGTGCAGTAGTCCTCTGACAGGCACGGGCTTCCATTGTTTATGCTGAATATTGGACAGGGTGAGCTCTTCCAGCCGCTCACAACGTCTTTATAACCCCCCGTGTATATATAGGTGAAGTTCAGCTCAAACTCCCTCCAGTAGGTTTTGTTGGCGAACTCGAATGCTCCGATTTCCGGCTCTTTCCCCAAGCATCTACCGGGAGTTTCAGCCATGAGGGGCACTTTTCTCGGGTTTCTCTTCGAAGTGACAAATACAAACCTCTTTATTATGATCTCACAGTTTTTAGCGTTGAGCGTGATGTTCAAACTGTAGGGGCCTCTGCTGAGGTTGTAGTGAGGGAAGCCATATAAATCGCTCTCAAACAGAGGCATATACAGAGTTCCATTTGTCTCCGATGTTCCATATTCCACATAGAACTTTCTTCCTTCCCCATCAACAAGCGCTATCTCAGTGTCAAATGTGCAGTTCCCCAGAGCGGAAACAAGGGCTCCAGCCCAGTAGAGGTAATCACTCGTATTCAGCAGGTATCCGTTCCATCTGAAGGATGTATTCCCCATATCCGCCCACGCGAACGCTGGCATCTCAGTGATGTTGTAATTATCCGTAGAAAAGGTAAAGCTGTATGCGCTGGCCAGCGGAAGGATAAAAACCAGCAATACAAGCAGGAGTTTTCTCATCGATCTCACCTTCAATAATTTCCAGATTACTTTAAGCAATAAAACTTAAAAGCTTTGCTCAGGTGCATAAAGTTAAATATGCACGGAACCAAAATATGATGAGGTGGAAACATGGAGGAGATACTCAAGGCAATAGAGGAGAGGGACACAAAAAAGGTTGCAACCCTTCTATACTATAAGATGGACGAGCTGAGCGATGAAGACCTGAATGAGGTTCTCGAAAAAGCCGAGAAGCTGGCCCTTGAAAGTGGAGATTTTGAGCTGTACAAGCTCGTTGTGTATTACTATCATGAGCTTCTGGAAACTGACAAGATAACCGAGTTTGAAAGGATTGCCGAAGAAACTGATTCTTTCAATGTTAAGTTCAACCTCGCAGACCTATACTTCCTGATCGGAGAATTTGAGAAGAGTCTCGACCTGTACAGACAGCTTCTGGAGGAGGAAACGGAGAAAGGCAACAGGGAGAACATCGCAAAGATATACTATAATCTGGGGCTGATTCATGAGGAACTGCAGGAATATGAGAAGGCCCTTGAGCTGATGGAGAAGGCAGAGGAAATCCTCAAAGAGCTGGGGAAGGAAGATGAGCTCCTCCATGTGAAGATATACAGAGGTTATATCAAGTTTGAGATGGGTGAAAAAAGCGAGGCAAAGGCTGATCTTGCAGATGTCCTGAGACAGGTGCGCGATAAGCCCTCCCTGAAAGCACAGATACACCTGGCATATGAGGAAATCTTTGAAGATGAGGACAACTACGAAGCGGCCATTCAGGAATGCTTCTATGCCATGCTCGAAGCCAAGGGCTCCGAATATGAAGATGTGGCCTTCGATGCCTTCATAGACGTAATCTGGCAGCTTATGGTGGAGGATGATTTTGAAAGGATATACAGGAACATGGACATGTTTTCAAGGGGAATACCAGAGATGGCTGACTTTTTTGAGGCGGTGAAGGCGATAGCCCTCTATAAGGGCGGAAAAATTGGCCTTGAAAAAGCGAGCGAAGCAGTCTCCAAGGTTGAAGACAGGCGGCTGCTTGATCTCCTTGAGTTCCTCACCGAGGCTGAGGCATAAATTGGTGGTTTTATGGAGATAAGGTACGGGAGGCTTGAAGACACCGCCGGAATCACCGAAGTCCACTGCTCGGATGTGGATGAGTGGCACCACTACAAGAACGGCAAAAGAACTGTGAAGGCCACGTATGAAGAGCTGAGCATACTTGAAAGGTACCTCCACGGCGGGCCATGGATGAGCGTGGAGAGCTGTGCGGTTCATCTGAACAGCCTCCTGCTTGAGGGGAACATCATCGCCGTTGCTGAAATTGACGGAAAAATCGTGGGGGAGGCAGAGCTCCTCATAAGCGAGGAAATGGTTAATGGAGAGCCCCACATGGTAGGGCATGTAGATGTTATTGAAGTCCACAGGGATTTCAGAAAACGGGGCATTGGAAGGGCACTTATGGAGTTTCTGGAAAAAACCGCGAGGGAGAGGGGCTGCGACATGCTGACCGTAACCCCAGAGGAGAGAGCACTCCCCTTCTATGCAAAACTCGGGATTACCGAGGTCATCCACAGGGGCATCATGGTGGATTTTAATCTCGAAGAGTTTCCATCCAGAGGGGTTAAAGTTCGGAGCAGAGGGCTTGAGTGGGAGGAACTCAGGAGAAAAGAAATGCTGCTGGGGAGGTTTCAGAGCTCATACGACCACTGGTTTACAGCATTCAGGGATAGAACGGCTGGAGTTGACGACAGGCTTTATTTCGAGAGCGGCGAATTTGGAGAAACACTCTACATCCTTGAGAGCAGCTTCTTCGGTGGAGATATCGCAACTGCCTATGCATGGGGAAACACTGCTCTGGAAGCTCTCCTGATTCTTGGAAGCAGGGCAAGGAAAGCAGGATTCAAAAAGCTGAGGACCCTCATAAGGGAGCGGGATTACGAATCCGTAAAAGGCCTTAAGCCCGCGGTGCTTGGAAAGAGCGTTATCCTCGCAAAAAGGCTCTGAGCCGCTTCAGATCCCCCACTTATTCTATCTTAGAGTCCCCGATAAGTTGCATCAAAACCGATCTAAAGAGGGTTTATAACCTTAGGATTACGTTTCCAAAGGTTTATTTTACCCCTCCTGAATTTAGATATAGAGGTGAGGGGAATGTGTCTTGCAGTTCCAGCAAAGATTGTGGAAATCAAGGATAAAGTCGCCATCGTAGACTTTGGCGGCATCAAGAGGGAGGCGAGGCTCGACCTGCTGCCGAATGTTAAGGTCGGGGATTACGTTATAGTCCATACGGGATTTGCCATTGAGAAGCTTGACGAAAAACAGGCCCTTGAAAGCCTGAAAGCATGGGAAGAAATCATGCAGGTTCTGGGGGAGTGAGGATGCTCGATCTGAAGGTCTTTGAAAACCGCGAGCTGGCCCAGAAGGTTCTTCAGGCCATCAGAAGAGAGGCCGGGAGGATAGAGAGGGAAGTCAGGCTGATGCATGTGTGCGGGACGCACGAGGACACGGTGACGAGGAGCGGAATACGCTCTCTCCTGCCCGAGAACGTTAAAATCGTCAGCGGGCCGGGCTGTCCTGTCTGCATTACACCCGTCGAGGACATTGTAAAGATGCAGGAGATAATGAGGAAGGCCAGAGAGGAAGGAGAGGACATAATCCTGACAACCTTCGGGGATATGTATAAGATTCCAACGCCGAAGGGGAGCTTTTCAGACCTCAAAAGCGAGGGCTACGATGTGAGAATCGTCTATTCAATCTACGACACCTACAGGATGGCAAAGGAGAACCCAGACAGGCTTGTTGTCCACTTCTCCCCGGGTTTTGAGACAACAACAGCACCTGCAGCAGGGATGCTCGAAACTGCCGTTGATGAAAATCTGGAGAACTTCAAAATCTACTCCGTTCACAGACTGACCCCTCCGGCAGTTGAGGCCCTCGTCAAACAGGGGACGAACTTCGACGGCCTCATCGCTCCTGGCCACGTCTCTACTATAATTGGAGTCAAGGGATGGGAGTACATAACAAGGGAATACGGCGTTCCGCAGGTTATAGCCGGATTCGAACCCGTGGATTTCCTGATGGGGATTCTGCTCCTCCTCAGAATGATAAGGAAGGGAGAGGCTAAAATCGAAAACGAATACACGAGGGCGGTCAGATACGAGGGTAACGTAAAGGCACAGGAGCTCATAGGCAAATTCTTTGAGGTGAAAGATGCCAAATGGAGAGCCTTAGGCGTCATTCCAGAGAGCGGGCTTGAGCTCAGAGATGAGTGGAAGGAATTAGACATCCAGAATCTATATCCTGTTGATGTTCCAAAACTGCCCGACCTTGAGAAAGGCTGCCTCTGCGGGGCTGTTCTCAGGGGAATGGCTCTCCCAACAGACTGCAAGCTCTTCGGGAAGGAATGCACCCCGAGGCATCCTGTCGGGCCGTGTATGGTATCCTACGAGGGAACATGCAGCATATTCTACAAATACGGTGCTTTGTTCTAAGGCAACCTTTGGTTTAAAACTCCCCTCTAGTTTTTAACTTTTGGTTTTAGAAACCTATAAATGCTCCAAAAGAGAAGAAAAAAGCGGTGAGAAGATGAAAAGCTATCACATTCACGTGGAGGGCATAGTCCAGGGAGTTGGCTTCAGGCCCTTCGTTTATAGAATAGCGCATGAAAACGACCTCAGAGGATACGTTAAGAACCTCGGCGATGCCGGCGTTGAGATAGTGATTGAGGGGAAAGAAGAGGACATTAGGAAGTTTCTCAGAGATTTAAAGGAGAAGAAGCCGCCTCTCGCCAGAATTGAGAGGATAAAGAAAAAGGAAATCCCCCCACAGGGCTTTGACAGATTCTACATAGAAAAGAGCTCTCAGAAGGGAGCAGGTGGAGACTCCATAATCCCGCCTGATGTTGCTATATGCGATGACTGCATCAGGGAGCTGTTTGATCCGGCAGATAAACGCTACATGTATCCCTTTATTGTGTGCACCAACTGCGGCCCGCGCTTTACCATAATTGAAGACCTCCCCTACGACAGGGAGAACACCACAATGAGAGAGTTTGATATGTGCGATTTCTGCGAGAGTGAATACAGAGACCCGCTGAACAGGAGATATCACGCCGAACCTGTCTGCTGTCCGGTCTGCGGGCCGAGCTACAGGCTCTACACGAACAGTGGAGAGGAAATAACAGGAGACCCCCTCAAAAAAGCCGCCCGGCTGATAGACGAGGGCTACATCGTTGCCATCAAGGGGATCGGCGGAATTCATCTGGCCTGTGATGCGACGAACGAGCAGGCTGTTGAGGAGCTCAGGAGGAGGACGTTCAGGCCCCAGAAACCCTTCGCTCTGATGGCCAGAGATCTGGAGACCATCGAAAGTTTCGCCATACTCGATGAAGATGAGAGGACAGAGCTAACCAGCTACAGAAGGCCCATACTGATCCTCAGAAAGAAGGACCCATTTCCCCTTCCCGAGAAGCTCGCCCCGGGTCTGCACACAATCGGCGTTATGCTGCCTTACGCTGGAACACATTACATACTCTTCCACTGGTCAAAGAGCCCCGTTTATGTTATGACTTCGGCCAACTATCCCGGTCTGCCAATGGCGAAGGACAACGAGAGCGCATTTGAAGAGCTCAGGAATCTGGCAGACTACTTCCTGCTCCACAACAGGAAGATTCTCAACAGAGCAGATGACAGCGTTGCCCGCTTCGTCAACGGAAAGAGGGCCGTTATAAGGCGCTCCCGTGGATTTGTTCCCCTCCCAATCGATATACCCTTCACCTACACAGGACTGGCGCTCGGGGCCGAGCTCATGAACGCCTTTGGGGTTGCCAAAAACGGCAGGGTCTATCCCAGCCAGTATATAGGCAACACAGGAAAATTAGAGGTGCTGAACTTTATGAGGGAGGCAATAGAACACTTTAAGAAGATACTCAGGGTCGGAAAGCTGGATTTAGTAATAGCAGACCTCCATCCAACCTACAACACAACGAAGCTCGGCATGGAGCTGGCAGAGGAATCTGGCACGGAATTCCTGCAGGTTCAGCACCACTACGCCCACGCAGCCTCGATAATGGCGGAGCACGGCCTTGATGAAATCATAGGAATAGCCCTCGACGGTGTGGGGTATGGAACCGACGGAAATGTATGGGGCGGAGAGGTGATATACCTCAGCTATGAGGATGTTGAGAGGCTTGCCCACATTGATTATTATCCGCTCCCCGGAGGCGATCTGGCGAGCTACTACCCGTTGAGAGCCCTCATGGGCGTGCTGAGCAAACTCTACCCAGTTGAGGAAGTGCGGGGGATAATTCAGAAGCACTGTCCCAGAGCCATTGAGAGCCTTAAATACGGAGAGGTGGAGTTCAACGTCATACTGAACCAGCTCACAAGAGGGATAAACGTCTCATACGCCTCCTCAACGGGGAGAATTCTCGATGCCTTTTCAGTTCTCCTCAACGTCGCATACCGGAGAACGTATGAGGGAGAGCCCGCGATGAAGCTTGAGAGTCTCGCGCTCAAGGGCAAAAACGACCTCGGCTTCCGTGTGCCCGTTGAAGGAGAGACAATAAAAATCGAAGAGCTTTTCATACAGGCTCTGGAGAGCAGGGCAAACCCCGCTGACATAGCATACAGCGTTCATTTAGCCCTTGGAAGGGCTTTCGGAGAGATAGCAATTGAAAAGGCCGGGGAGTTCGGGGTCAGGGCAATTGGCATCAGCGGTGGAGTTGCCTACAACGAGCTGATTGTCAAGACCATCAGAAAGATGACCGAAACAAACGGCCTGAAGTTCTACTCGACATATGAGGTGCCGAGAGGTGACAACGGAATAAACGTCGGGCAGGCGTTCCTTGGAGGCCTATACCTCGAAGGGTATTTAAGTAGGGAAGACCTGATGATGTGAGGAAAGGATTTAACTGAGAAACTCAGAATAAGGGTGGGGGATAACGGTTCCAATATGAGTCTAGGAGAATTGAAATACTGGGGGTGTGAGCATGAAGATAAGACTCGAGCATGGTGCCGGCGGAGAGCTGATGGAAGAGCTCATAAGGAATATCATCCTGAAGAACCTCACGCTGAAATCAGCGGGCGGAATAGGACTTGATGCTCTGGACGACGGAGCAACGATACCCTTCGGCGACAGACACGTTGTTTTTACCATAGACGGGCACACCGTAAGGCCCCTCTTCTTCCCTGGGGGAGACATAGGTCGCTTAGCTATAAGTGGAACCGTGAATGATCTGGCTGTTATGGGGGCAGAGCCTCTGGCCCTTGCGAATTCCATGATAATAGAAGCTGGCTTTGATGATACCAGCCTTGAGAAAATCCTCAAATCCATGGATGAGACGTCGAAAGAGGTTCCGGTGCCGATAGTCACGGGCGATACGAAGGTTGTTGAGGACAGGATAGGAATCTTTGTAATCACCGCTGGAATAGGCGTGGCTGAACGGCCTGTGAGCGATGCAGGCGCAGAGGTCGGTGATGCCATAATCGTAAGCGGGAGCATAGGGGACCATGGGATGGCGATAATGAGCTACCGTGAGGGGATTGCCTTCGAGAGCGACCTGAAGAGCGACGTTGCCCCGATCTGGGAGGTTGTTAAGGTCACTGCCGAGGCCGTTGGATGGGAGAACATCCACGCAATGAAAGACCCGACAAGGGCCGGGCTGAGCAACGCTTTAAACGAAATTGCAAGGAAATCCGGGGTTGGGATTCTCGTGAGGGAAGGCGAGATACCAGTGAAACCCGAGGTCAGGGCGGCGAGTGAAATGCTCGGCATAAGCCCCTATGACGTGGCAAACGAGGGGAAGGTCGTGATGGTGGTGGCCAGGGAGTATGCGGAAGAAGCCCTCAAAGCCATGAGGAGAACAGAAAGAGGGAAAGATGCAGCAATAATCGGAGAGGTCATCGGCGAATACAGAGGAAAAGTGATCCTTGAAACAGGAATCGGCGGCAAGAGGTTTATGGAGCCCCCTGAAGGCGACCCGGTTCCAAGAATATGCTGAAAACTTTGCACCCCTTCGTTCAGTTCCTGTTTCTGCATTTTCCAGCTTTCCTCGTCTTTTATTAGGGCAAAAGGACGAAATTACCGCCCTGTTCCAATAAGACTCCCGGGACTAAGAAGGATTTACAGAAATTAAAGAGAGCATGGCATAAAACCGAGTATCAGACGAGGTGCTTCCCTGTTGTCGTCATGACGAGCTTTCCGTGCTTGACGCCTTTGAGGCTTATGAGTCTGTCGGCTATTTCCTTAACCCGCTTGGCTTTCCCTTTAACCACCACAACCTCAAGGCAGTTGTGTTCGTCCATATGCACGTGGAGGCTTGAGACGATTTCACAGACATAGTCATGCTGGAGGTCGAGGAGCTCCTTGACAACATCGGCCTCATCATGGTTGTAGACTATTGTGATTGTTCCAGCCACCTCTTCATCCCCTTCCTCCCACTCATGCCTCACAATGAAATCCCTGATGAGGTCTCTAATCGCTTCACTCCTGTTTGTATAACCCTTCCTTTCAATGATTGCATCAAACTCAGTGAGCAAATCATGGGGAATCGAAACACCAAAGCGCACTATCTTCATGGTATCACCATTACAGTGTAAGAAGGAGAGCTTAAAATATTTATGAAAAAAGAAATCACTCAGCATAATTTATCAGGATGTCTTTAAGCTCACTCACTTTCTTATAGGTTATCGAACTGGGATTTGAAAGGATGGCTTCCACTTCAGGATCATACTCCTCCACGAGCTCATCGTACGGAATTATGGTTTTTGTCGTAAAATCATTAAAGCCGAGCTCACTCAGGATGTTTTCAACTTTCTCCAAGTGCGGATCCCTTTTTACCTTGTTAATCACCAGATGTATATATTTGATCCCAAGCCCTCTGGCCAGTTTTGCTGCATCAACTGCGACCTGAACTGAATTGTATGTGGGCTCTGTAAGTATTACAGCCTGTTTGAATCCTCTTGCCAAAGCTCTGCCAAAATGCTCCAGACCTGCCTGGGTATCCATTAAAATAACCTCACCTTTGCGGAGATTTATGTATTTCACCACAGCATCCAGCAGAGCGTTTTCAGGACACAGACAACCAGCAGCTGCCTGGACAACACTGCCCATTACAAGCAGCATGACATTATCGGGCCCAATAACGCCGAATCTCTCAACAACGTCCCTCACATCAGGTGTGAGCGAGAAATACAGCCCCCAGTTTGTTCCGGGTCTTGCTCCTGTCTTTTCCTCTATATAATCAAGATTCCTGTTTAGAGGAACTATCTTTTCTCTGATCTCCTTTGGAACTCCGAGTGCATGGGCAAGATTCATCTGGGGATCTTCATCCACAGCCAGAACCCTGTATCCCTCCCTGGCCAAAAGCCTTGCCAGGATAGCAGTCAGGGTTGTCTTCCCTACTCCACCTTTGCCTGTTATAACAACTCTGAATCCTTCTTCTTTTCTTTGCATTTGTGAGCGTTTACTTAACTCATCGGCTAGGCGAAATATCCTCCTTCTCCTCTCTTCTATTTCCGGCTTCAGTTTCTTCGACATATGATCCACCATCTCAGTTATAAATACACTCTTATATATTGTTTTAGGTTTGAAAATCAAACCAACCTTATGAACATACTATTCTTTTTTTAACCATCAATGACCAACTATGAATTTTTACATTCATCAAAATACATGAAGGTCTATTCTTGTACAACTTCTGGTTTAACACCTTTGGTTAATTAACTTGATGTAATAGTTAAAAGCATAAATCGAACATTTTAAATTATATAAGGGAATTAATGTCCAATTCTGGATATTTTTCAAGAGTTTTTGATTAAAACCGAAAATGGTTTATAAAAGAAAATTGTATTGTATAAACGGTGAATTGCCATGACATCCCTAAATGCAAAGCCCACTATTTTCATTAATCCAGCAAAGTGCATTGGTTGCAAACACTGTGAGATAGCATGTGCCGTTGAGCACTCCCAAAGTAAAGACCTCTTCTCGGCAATCTTTGAAGAACCCCTGCCTCTGCCCAGAATCCACATCCTTCCTATGGGAGCCTATAACGTCCCGATGAACTGCCGTCACTGCAATGATGCACCCTGTGTGGAGGTCTGTCCGACAGGGGCTCTCTACCATGATGACGATGGCGCTGTAATGATAACCCCGGAGAAATGCATAGGATGCAAGATGTGTGCCATAGTCTGTCCCTTTGGTATACCTGAATTTGATGCCCTCAACGGCGTGATGTTCAAGTGTGACATGTGCCCGGATAGGAGGGCCGAGGGCAGACCGCCAGCATGTGTCGAGGCATGTAAGACTGGAGCACTCCAGTTTGGAACCATCGACGAAATTGTTGCAAATGTCAGGAAGGAAACCGCCGAGAAGATAATCAAGCTGAAAGAAGGTGAATACGAAGAGGAATACAACGGATGGGACCTGTTTAGGTCCATGAATGCCGAGATTATTAGGATTAATGAGGGGGAGTCAAAATGAAGAAGTATAAGGAAGTTTCCATCGATAGTACTACCCAGCAGATGTATGAACGGGCTCAGGAGCTGGGTATAGAAACGGTATGGGAAAGGCTTGAGAAGCAGCAGCCCCAGTGTGGTTACGGTCTCCTCGGAGTCTGCTGTAGGAACTGTATGATGGGCCCGTGCAGGATAAACCCATTCGGCGGTGAGCCGAGAAGGGGAGTCTGCGGTGCTGATGCCGACACAATCGTTGCGAGGAACCTCCTCAGAATGATAGCCGCAGGTGCTGCTGCCCACAGCGACCACGGAAGGCATGTCGCCCTAACACTTCTCATAGCGGCCGAGATGGCCGAGAAGTTCAAGAAGGAGGGGAAGCCAGTTCTTGAACTGGATAACATGGCTTCAAGCACACTCCCCTATAGGGTTAAGGATGTTGAAAAGCTCAAGGCTGTGGCAAAGAAGCTGGGCATAGAGATTGAGGGTAAAACCATAAGAGAACTGGCCAAAGAGGTTGCCGAGATAGCTCTAAGGGATTTCGGGAAGCAGGATGAGGAGGCTTTGAGCTTCCTGAAGGCATATCTCAACCCCAAGACCTATGAGATATTTGAGAAGGCTCCAGAGAAGGCTGGAATGCCATGGTTCGAGAACGGTATCCTACCGAGGGGAATAGACAGAGAAATCGTTGAGAGCTTACACAGGACACACATGGGGACAGACCACGACCCGGTGAGCATACTCCTGCATGGACTCAAAACTTCGCTCGGCGATGCATGGGGAGGATCGCTCATAGCGACTGAACTCCAGGACATACTCTTCGGCACGCCGCAGGTCATAAAGGCAGAGGCTAACCTTGGTGTCCTCAAGGAGGACTACGTCAACATAGTTGTCCACGGCCACGAGCCTGTTCTTTCTGAGAAGATAGTCGAGGCAGCCCAAGACCCAGAGCTTATAGAGCTCGCCCAGAAGCTCGGTGCTAAGGGTATCAATGTCGTTGGAATGTGCTGTACAGGCCTTGAGGTTCTCATGAGGCACGGCATCCCCATAGCAGGAAACTTCCTCCAGCAGGAAATGGCCATCGTAACCGGCGCAGTCGAGGCAATGGTGGTTGACGTCCAGTGTATAATGCCCGCCACCGTTGATGTTGCCAGATGCTTCCACACCAAGATAATTGACACCAGCCCGATAGCCACCTTCCCAGGAGCAATACACATAAAGTTTGACGAGCGCAGAGCTGATGAAATAGCTAAGGAGATTGTAAAGACCGCCGTCGAAAACTTCCCGAACAGGTCAAAGAAGAGGGTTGAGATTCCAAAGGAGAAGATGTCCGGCTACGTGGGCTTCAGTGTCGAGGCCATACTCAAGCACTTCGGAGGGAGCCTCAAACCTATAGAGGAAGCCATCGTAGAGGGTAAGATTAAGGGTGTCGCCGGCCTCGTCGGCTGTAACAACCCCAAGATAAAGCAGGATCACAACCACATTAAGATAGCAAATGAGCTGATGAAGAGGGATGTTCTGCTAATTGGAACAGGATGCTGGGCTACCGCTGCCATGAAACATGGCATCTTCCTGCCTGAATATGCTGACACAGACAACGTCGGCCCCGGCCTGAGAGAGTTCGCTAAGGAATGGGGAATACCACCGGCCATCAATATGGGTTCGTGTGTTGACTGCACGAGGATGCTTGTTCTGGCAGATTTGATAGCTAGGGACATTGGCGTTCCCATCTCAGCGTTGCCTGTTGTGGGTTCTGCCCCAGAGGCAATGACCGAGAAAGCAGTTTCAATCGGAACCTACTTCGTCGCGAGTGGAATCACGACCCATCTCGGCATAGTGCCACCGGTTCTTGGAAGCCCAGCGGTAGTCAAGATCCTCACCCATGATCTCTATGACATTGTTGGAGCGGCCTTTATAGTCGAACCAGATCCATACAAGGCAGCGAAGCTGATGTACGAGCACATAATGAAGAAGAGAAAGGAGCTCGGCATCTGAGCTCTTTTCTATTATTTTTTGAGGTGATAACATGCTTGAACGCCTCAAGAGACTTCTGGGAAAGAAAAAGAACATTCCAGTTCAGGATATCGGGAGGGAAATAAAAGCACCTGAAGCTCCTGAAAAGAAGGAAGGCTTAAACGTAGATGCCTGCATAGGGTGCGGGCTATGTGCACAGCTCTGCCCTCACAACGCGATTTTTGTGATAGATGATGATAAGAAGGTCATCTCCTTCCACCCCGAGCTCTGCAAGGAGTGCAACTTTGAGTGCAACAGTATATGCCCGACCAAGGCCATTGAGGGTCATCCAGATAGAGTCGACCTTGAATTTGAATATGCCCACTGTCAGGTCTGCGGGAAGAAGCTTGATTATACTGTTAAAACCGCAGAATTCCTCTACCACAAGCTCGAAAAGTTCTATGACCATCCCGAGATAGTTTTCATGTGTGATAAGTGCAAACATGATCGTGTTAAGGAGTTTCCAAGCGAATATCTCAGATTCTTTGGGGGAATGCTGAAATGAGGGGCATAAAATTTTCCTTTCTCTGCAGGAGCAAACCCGAGCCAACAGGAAAGAGGGTTGCCATTGTTGGCGCCGGTCCTGCAGGATTGACGGCAGCAGGTTACCTCGTTTGCAAGGGACACGCTGTCGACATATACGACAAGATGCCCGAACCCGGTGGATTAATGCTCTTTGTAATCCCAGAATTTAGGATACCCATAGAGAGAGTCAGACTCGGTGCGAAGGAACTTGAAGAAGAGTTTGAGGTAACCTACTATCCCAGAACCAAGGTAATGGAGGGAAGCAGAGAGGATGAGGGAGATGAGTTCTACGAGAGGACTGTAAGGCTCAGCGAACTCAGGGAGAAGTATGATGCTGTGCTGATATCAACGGGAATATGGAACGTGAGAAGGATAGGCATTCCCGGGGACGACCTTGATGGGATATTCTCACCTCTTGAGCTTCTATTCTGGATAAAGGGTCACAAGATGGGTTATGTTCCAAAGGAAAAGGTTCCGGAGCTTGAGAACAAGAAAGTGGGGATAATAGGGGCCGGTTTGACTGCTGTTGATGTGGCTTTTGAGTGCAACAGACTTGGAGCAGAAGTTGAAATATTCTACCGCAGAACGATAAGGGAGGCTCCTGCTGGGGCTTATGAGATAAACCTCCTCAGGCGGAGAGGGGTGAAGTGGTTTGAGCTTGTGACACCGAAGAGAGTCATCGGTGAAAATGGTCGTGTCAAGGCAATAGAACTCCTCAGAACCCGTTTAGGTGAGCCTGACGAGAGCGGGAGAAGGAGGCCAATACCTATACCAGGTTCAGAGTTTCAGGTGGAACTCGATTATCTGGTCTTTGCCATCGGGATGGTTTCAACCCCACCGGTTAATGGAGGATATTTAGCAACAGACAGGAGGGGAAGATTAATCGTTGATGGAAGGCACATGACAAACGTCGAAGGAATTTTCGCAGCCGGTGATGTTGTCAACGGACCCACCAAAGTAGGGAGAGCTATAAAGGATGGCCTTTACACAGCTGTTTCAATTGACCGCTGGCTCAGGGGGGAGCTGTGATGGAGAGGGAATACCTCTATTTAGACTATCTCACCTGCATAGGATGTGAAACCTGCGAGACTGTTTGTGGCTTCATCCATGATGGCAACCCTTACATAAGGATTTACGTGACAGAGAACAAGCAGTATCTTCCCATAAACTGCAAGCACTGTGACGATGCTCCATGCCTACGTGTCTGCCCGACACATGCCATATATCGGGATGAGGAAGGTGCAGTTAGAATAGCGGAGAACAAGTGTATAGGCTGCCTAGTCTGCCTGCAGGTCTGCCCCTACGGGGTGCCCTTCTACAGTCTGAAGGTCAGGGCGATAACCAAATGCGACATGTGTGCCGAGAGAAGGGAGGAGGGTCTTGAACCCGCATGTTCCCTGATGTGCCCTGCCGAAGCTATACAATATGGCCCGCTGGAGATTGTTCTCGAACTCGTTAGAGAAAGACGCGCCAAGAACATACCTGAACATCAGAAGGAAGTGACAGAGGAGGAGCTCGCTAAGAGCGTTAGTTCAGGCTATATCTTTCTGTAGTTCTCAAAATTTTTGAGGATGTTGCCTATGGAACTCAATGAAATAATCGGAAATGCCAAGAGGATAGTTATCTGTGGTCTCGGAAATGAAAAATATGGGGACGAAGCTTTTGGGGTTATTGTTGCCAAGCTTTTAAAGCCCCTGATTCTCAATCCGGATGTCACTGTTATAGAATGCCATGAGATTCCCGAGAAACATGCAGGACCCATAATCAGGTTTAAACCGGATTTACTCCTTCTGATTTCTCCCATTAACTATGGAGGGAAAGCCGGAAAGCTTGTGGTGGCTGATCCATGGGAAGCTCTCGAAGATCTACCTGAGACTCTCCAGCCACAGCTTAGAGTTACCCTTAATCATCTTAGAGAGCTGTTACCCGATACCAGATTTATGCTCCTCGGCTGTCAGATTAAAGACAAGAGAACATTCCGCAGATTAAGTCCTGAGGTAAAAGATAGTGCCAAAGCTCTTGTTCTTTCCCTCAAAAAGGAGCTTGAAAAAATTCAAACTTCTTAAACCAAATGTTTTGAACTCCACAATTTTTAAGCTCCCAGGAATATTCTAAGTGGGGATGCAAAAATGCACGAATGGGCCTTAGCTGATGGTATTGTTAGAACAGCCATAGAATTTGCAAGGACGCACGGTAAGGATAAAATCCTCGGCATAAGGGTGGTTCTTGGGGAGCTTCAGGACGTCAATGAAGAGATACTGAAGTTTGCGATAGACGAGATAAAGAAGGGCACTATTGCCGAAGATGCGGAGGTTGAGTTCGTCCTTGAGGAGGCCGAATTCAGATGCAGGAACTGCGGCCATGAATGGAAGCTCAGGGAGGTCAGGGAAAGCTTCAACGAGCGCATAAAGGAGGATATACACTTCATTCCTGAGGTGGTGCATGCCTTCTTGGCCTGTCCGAAGTGCGGGAGCAGGGACTTTGAGGTCGTTAAAGGTAGAGGGGTTTATCTCTCGGCCATAAAAGTCGAAGGGGAGGAGTGAGCGATGATAGGCGCTGTCGACCCCAGAATCAAGGCTATCGAAGCCCGTCTGGAGAAGGTCGGGAAAATAATCCCTGTCGTGAGCGGCAAGGGCGGCGTCGGGAAGTCGCTGGTCTCAACGACTCTGGCGCTGGCGCTGGCTGAGAAAGGCTACAGGGTGGGCCTCCTTGACCTCGACTTCCATGGAGCGAGCGACCACGTGATTTTAGGCTTCGAGCCGAAGGAGTTCCCCGAGGAAGATAAGGGCGTCGTTCCTCCGGAGATACACGGAATCAAGTTCATGAGCATCGTATATTACTCCGAGGACAGGCCAACCCCGATGAGGGGGATGGAGATCAGCGACGCACTCATAGAACTCCTCGCCATAACGCGCTGGGACGAGCTTGATTATCTGGTCATAGACATGCCCCCAGGGATGGGCGATCAGCTCCTCGACATTCTCAGATTCCTGAGGAGGGGAGAGTTTCTGGTAGTTGCAACACCCTCAAAGCTGGCAGTTAATGTCGTCAGGAAACTCATCATCCTTCTGAAAGAGCAGAACCTCAGGATTCTTGGGGTGGTTGAAAACCTCAGGCTCGATGATGAGGAGGACATCAGGAAGCTGTCGGAGGAGTTCGGCATTCCCTATCTGGCGGGGATTCCTCTCTACAGAGACCTCGAAGAGAAAGTCGGCAGTCCGGACGAGCTCCTGAGAACCGGCTTCGCGGAGAAGATAAGGGAAGTCGCCGGGAGGATTTAAGGGCTTTTCTTTTTTCTTCTGGAGGTGGAAAGATGAACATCACCGAACTCCTGAAAAACGCCAAGCGCATCGTCATCTGCGGCATAGGCAATGAGAACAGAGGAGATGATGCCTTCGGTGTCGTGGTTGCGGAGAGATTAAAAAAGATTCTCCAGAAGCCCGGTATCATCGTGATAAACTGCGGGGAAGTTCCGGAGAGCTACACAGGTGTCATAAAGCGCCACAGGCCGGATGTGGTTGTTTTCATAGATGCCATAGAATTTGGAGGAAAGCCCGGAGAGATTGTAACAGCAGACCCCGAGGGGACGCTGGGGAGTGCCGCCTCAACCCACAGCCTGCCTCTGAGGGTTCTGGTTCAGTATCTGAAGACAGAGCTGAAGGACACAGAATTTATCCTAATCGGCTGCCAGCCAAAGAGCACGGCCCTTTTCGGCGAGATGAGCGGGGAAATTAAAAAAAGCGCCGAAGAGCTCGTGAAAATGCTGGTCGATTCGCTGGAGGGCTAAAAGGGAAGCTCGCCCTCCTCAACGTTTACAGTCTCGGTTGTTCTCGTAATGAGCGCGCCCCTGCCCTTATGTACATGCCTCCTCATAGCCCCCGGAGGAACACCGTTGCTCTCATACACAACGCTCTGTATGTCCGGATCGGTGTAGAGGAGGAGCGTCGGCCCCGCAATATTGAGAACAGAGTCAATAGCATACCTCGTCCCAAGGACGGTCAGCCTTTTCTTAACGGGCCTTGTCAGGAGGGGCATTGCGGCGCTCCCTGCAGTTGTGTAGGCCAGAACAGCAGCATCGTCGATTCCCACCATAACACCCCGCCTCTTTTCAACAGCCGCTGCGAGAACCAGAAAGGCAGTTCCCACCACAGATACGCTGTGGGCATCTCCAAGGTTCACCAGAATGCTCCTGCCAAGCTCCGGCGGCTCGCCCGTATAGAACGCCTCATCCAGCCCCGTGTAGCCTTCCATTATAACCTCGCTGTATTTCTCACCTGCCTTAGCGGCTTCAGGGACGCTGGAAATCTTCCCGGATAGAACATCAACATAAAGCCTGTCGGTGAGAACCCTGTCCAGCTCATAGACTGTTTGAACAACCGTTGCTGCACTGTAGATGTCCATAAGTCCTTTTTTGGCCATCTTTATGGGGTCGAGGCCTGTGGGCTTTCCATCCTCCACCTTTACAACTGTATCAAATCCCTCCTCCGTAAAGCTGCCGTGCGTGTCAAAAATCACAATTCCATAGCCGAGCTCGCGGTATTTCCCGGCCATGTATTCCAAGACGCTTATCGGGTCATCATCAATTCCAAAAACCTTCAGTGTTCTTCCATGGTAAACCGGATCATAGTATATGCTCTGCTCCTCATTCCTGAGAATCTCAACAGCCAGTTTGCTGTATTTCATAAACTTCACCGGTTTAATATCGCCCTTGAAGTATAAACGGCTTCTGGTTCAGGCTTAAATTACCCTCACCATCCTCTCAGCCCATGGACTTATGCGCACCCTCATATAACCTCTCAGCCTCTCATCAACCTCTCTGTTCCCTGTATAAACCCTCATCACTCCCTTTTCAATCTTAGAGGGCGTTGCAATGACGATTATATTGTCCTTCGGTATATGCTTCAGAACCTCGGCCGAGAACTGCTGGTTGCCCCTGCCGAAGAGGAAGTTCAGGCCTCCGATTACAGTGACGATGATCTTAGGATTTCTATCAACAAAGCGGAGAAGGTCTCTCTCCTGTGCGTCCTTAACGAGAAGCCTCGCCTTTCCGTCTCTAACTTCCACAACATCCACGCCAAGGAGGGTTCCCTTTATACCGAGCCTGTCCTTCAGCCTTTTAACCGTTGAGCCGGCGCCGAGGAAGTATATGCCGTCTTCAAGCTCCTCTAAGAGGGCTTCAACTATCGCCTCAACATCCTCGACTTCGTTTGTTCTGCTCGGCTCCTTGGCCCCCTGAATGAGCAGCTCAACATAAGGAGTCAGCGCCTTCCCGTAATGTTTGGGCCTAACTTCATCATGCCTGAAGGCATCTTCATCCAGATCCATCACGTCCCTCTCAGTCACATTGGCATTTCCTTTCAGGAATTCAACGAGAATTCCGGCAGCATTCTCAGGAGAAGCCGCAAACACGCCGGAAAACATCTTAACTCCAGTCGGGATTCCAAGAAAAGGTTTCCTTCTGTCGATCGCAAGGTAGATATCCCTCGCAGTTCCATCCCCACCTGCAAACACTATAAGTTCAACCCTATCGGCCATCATTCTGGCGAGGGTTTTCGTGTCCTCATCCCTCGTATCAGGGATTTTAACCCCGAGAATATTCCTGTATCCAATCTCCCTATGCCTGAGAACCTCAAATGGAAAGCTGAAATCCTTCAGAGCATCTTCTCCAAGTCCATCAGGGCCTGTAAGAAACTCAACCTCCCGGCTCTCCGGGTAGTGGGAAAGTTCATGGAGGAAGAGCCTCGTCAGGTCAAGTGCCACAGGTCTGGCTCCTCTCCTGATTGCCTCCTCAACAACACCGTCAGTGCCCTTCAGGGCGACCTTTCCGCCCATTCCGGCGATTGGATTGATTATAAGTCCGATTTTCATATCATCCACCCCTGCTCTTCAGCTTCCTCATGTAGAACCTCTCCCCGCGGTATTCAATCTGAATAAGCTTCCCATCTCTTAAAAGCTTTTCAACGATGCTCCATTCAGCCCCGGCTTTCTCCAGAAGTCTTTTAACGGCATCCTCCCTCATGGGATGCACCGCTGTTATGCTGAGCAGGTCTTCCTCCACATCACCCGTAAATGCAAATGCATTCCCCTCATAGCCTATGAGGTATTCCACCCTTCCCTCCCCGAGAACTTCAGTGAATGTCTGGAATGCGAGGTTTATTGTCTCCTCATCCGCCGGTTTTACCCATTTCTCCCATGGAGGCCTCGTTGGAACAGCTATATAAGCCACATCCGGCTTGAGCAGCTTCAGAAAGCTGGCTATTCTCTCAAACTCATCCCCGTATTCAATCCCTCCAATTAGCATGGTCTCCGTTACAAGCTTCCCCTCGAAGGCTTTTCTGAACTCAAGCATTCCGTTGAGTATATCCTCCAGTCTGAGGCTCTTATGGGGTCTGTCAATTCTCCTCCACAGACTCTCTGTGACAGCATCGAGCTTGAGGGAGACAAAATCAAAGCTCTGCAGGTCATTTCTCACGTCCTCACGCCATATGAGGGAGGAATTTGTGAGGATTGCAAGGGGGATTCCGAGCTCCCTCAGGAGCTCCACCTCTTTCCCGAGGTTTATGTCCAGAGTGGGCTCACCGTCCGGCACGAATGTGAGGTAGTCAATCCTCTCACCCCTGCTCAGGGCTTCTTGCACCTTTTCTCTGACTTCATTTAGTATGAAGGTCGGTTCGTAGAAGTGCCTCCTTGCGGCTTCCATTTTCAGGGTTCTTCCTATCTGACAGTAGACACAGGCATATGAGCACACCTTATCGGGAATGTTGTTTATCCCGAGACTCCTTCCAAGCCGGCGTGAAGGGACAGGACCAAAGGCTATCATATCACCACCGGAATTAGGTTGCCCTAAAAGCGTATAAACCTTGCCCATCTGAATGCACAGCTTAGAGCGTCAGGCACATAAAGCGAACAGGAATCTTTATAAATCAAATTCCTTCCCCAGTGAGCCTAAGGTGGGAAAATGAGCCAGAGGATAAATGCAAGTCTCCATGCAAAGAGAGTTGCAAATATTTACCACGGGATGAGCTCGCTCAGAACTCCCCGCTGGTTCTACTCATTCATACCCTTCAAGGTAGCAACCGGGGGCAGTTCGCTGCTTATACCCCTTTATCTCCTCAGCCTGAACGGCACTGCAAAAGACGCCGGACTGCTCGTTGCTCTTGCAAGCCTCAGCTCGATGCTCGGGAGCCTGTTCTGGGGAAAGCTCAGTGACAGGACTCTGAAGAGGAAGTTCTTTATAATAATCGGAATGGCCAGCACCTCGGTTTTCCTCTCCACGATGGCATTCGTCAGAACACCCCTTCAGCTTATGATTGTGAATTCAGTTTATTCATTTTTCCTCGCTTCAACCATCTCCGTTCCCATAGTCCTCGTCCTGAGGAGCGTGAGGAAGTATCTCTGGGACTACGGCATAGGGAGGTTCAACCAGATTTCAGGGTGGGCATGGGTCGCCGGGCTGGTTCTAGGACTGGGCCTGATAAGGAGCATGTCAATCCAGATGCTACTCCTCGTCTTCGCATTCATCAATGTATTTTCGGTTTTGTGGGCGGCGAGAAGCATAAGGGAAGCGCCGATATACGTCAGCAGGAGGAACATCAGGAACTTCGGAAACCACGTGGTCGAAAAGATGCGCTACATGCCGAGCTTCATCCTCCACATGCCGACAAAAGTGAGAACCCTCAACCATAGGGAGTTCTATCTATCTGCGTTCCTCTTCTGGATTTCTTCGGGCATATACTTCACCCAGTTTCCGGTTTTTCTGACTCATGCAGGCATCGACAGGAGCCTGATTTATCTTGCAGCGGTGCTCAACTCCGGAATTTCAGCGTTCATGTATCTGCGTGTGGGTCTGCTGATGCAGAAAAGGGACGGCCTTCAGATTTTGAGAAAAGGGCTCATTATGCGTTTGATTGCAACTGGTATAATGGCACTCTCTCCGCTGGTGAGTCCAATCTTGATCCTGCTGCCGCTTGCCCTCCTTTCCTATGCATTAGCTGGCTATTCATGGTCATTCATCGGGATTTCATCCACCTCAATAGTCGGAAAGCTTGCAGGAGACGGAGAAAAGGGTTCAGCGATGGGGTTCCTGAACCTTGTGAATTCCCTCGGCTACATAGTCGGCAGCCTGATGAGCGGCTTCCTGGTGGATTACGGATTTGCGGGTGCGTTTTCAGTTGGTGCTCTCTTCGTGGCCCTCAGCATGGGGGCGCTGAAGAAAACAAAATGAGCTGAAGCTAAAAGATTAAAACTTCAGAACCCTTGCCAGAACCACGAGGGGATCCCAGACAGGGGCAAAGGGAGGAGCATAGGCCATATCCGCAAAGAACAGGTCTCTGACTGTGAAGCCCGCCTGAAGAGCGGCCGCAAACGTGTCTATCCTCGGGAGAATCTCAGCCCCGACAGCCTGAAGACCGAGAAGCCTTCCTGTTTCCCTGTCCGCAACCCCTTTCAGCCATATATCCCTCGATCCAGGATAATAATGCGGCCTCGTCTTTGCCTTTATGAAGGCGGTTTTGACATCGTAGCCCTCCTTCATTGCTTCAGCCTCGGTAAGGCCGGTTTTCCCTATCTCAAGGTCGAAGAACTTTGTAATCGAAGTTCCCAGAACGCCTGGGAATGTAAGATTCATCCCCGCAATATTTGCCCCAGCAACGTAGCCCATCTTGTTCCCAGGGGGTGCAAGGGGAACCCAGACCCTTCTGCCGGTTATCAGATGCCTCGTTTCAGCGACATCTCCGGCGGCATAGACGTTCTCAGCGCTCGTCTGCATCCTCTCATTCGTCCATATCGCTCCGGTCTCACCGATTCTAACGCCAAGCTGACGGGCCAGTTCAGTGTTCGGCTTGATTCCCGTGGCTATAACAACCAGATCGGCCCTGTATTCCCCAGCATCCGTTACAACCCTTTCCACCCTTTCATTTCCCTCAAACCTGAGCGTCAGCTCCTCCAGTCTGAGATTCAGCCGCTTTGAAAGTTTCTCCTCAACTATGGCTGTGATTTCCTCATCAAAGCTCTTCCTCAAAATCCTCTCGCTCCTTCCTATCAGGGTTACATTTTTTCCCTGAGCAGCAAACGCCTCGGCCATTTCTATGGCAATATAACCCGTCCCGATGACGACGACATCTTTCACATCCGTCTTTTTCATGTATTCCTTAATCGCAACTGCATCCGGAGGCAGATCTGCTGTAAATACACCCTCCAGATGGCATCCCTCAATCGCGGGAACCTTCGGTGATGCTCCGTTTGCAAAGAGCAGGTAGTCCCATTCATACTTATGCTCCCCATCACTTTCCCGAACCCTCACCTCGCCCTCCGACACCTCAACAACATGCGCATTCAGATGAAGGTCTATTCCCCTCTTTTTGATGAAGAACTCCGGGGGATAATGCATGAGCTTCTCCTCAGGTGAGATTCCCTCAACAACATAGGGAATGCCGCAGGGAGCATGACTCACCCATTCCGTCGCTTCAAAGACCTTAACATCCCAGCTGGGCTTTAAGCGCTTAACTCTCGAAGCGGCACTCATTCCCGCTGCTCCGCCACCTATAATAACGACATTCTTGGCCATAGTGCTCACCACCCAATGGTTCAGAACCATGGGTTAAAAAGATTAACGACCTACTCCTTCCTCTCCCTGACGTAGTATCTGCTCCCGACCTTAATGAGCCTGTAGATCTCACCTTCCTTAAGCCCGGAATCAGGCCTTCCAAGCTCAAATGTTTCATAGCTCTCCATATCCATAAACTGGACATCTACGGGGGTTGAACTCGTCACCATAGCTTCTCTCTCTTCATATTCCACTTCATCCACCTTTTCCCTTCTCAGGGTTTTCCAGTCAAGATGCTCGATTCTCCGGGTGGAGAGGTTTCTCAAGCTCATCCCTCTGCCGCTGACCTCTTCGACCTCGTAGATGTTGCCCTTCCCATCGGCTACTATATCTCCCTTCCGGAACTTGGGCAGGCGCACGCTAACGCTCGTCCTGTAAACTTCCCTGCTCGTCTGTCTGTCCTGTCCAACAAGCTCGTAGGCTTCGCTTATGCTGCCGCCGAATCTCTCCCTTATCGCCTGAGCAAGCTTCCTCGCAGAGCTCGTTGAACCCATGTAAAAATCCAACCCCTCTTCCTTCTCAATCGTGTCCTGAATAAACCCCATTCTATCCTTACGCATTATTTCGTCGACCTTCTCCTCGACAAGCTTCTCAACCCCCTTCCTCTCCTCCTCGCTGAGAGGCCTGTCCTCTGCCCTGACCTGCAGAATCGCCTCGAAGTAACCCCCCAGAAACTTCTGGCATCTCGGACAGACCGTCTGCCTCACATACACCGTGACCCTCTTCTTCTCATCATGAAGCTCCCGCTGAAGCTCATGGAGTCTGGCTTTAACACGAACCTCATACGTGATTATAGCCGGAAAATGCTCGATATGCCAGCTCACAGCTTCAAACGATACACGTGCCTCTCCTACCGGGAGCTCTTCCGTCGTCTCAACTTCCTCGGGAGACACTATGGCGACATGCTTAATCCGCTCATCGAGCCTGAGGTTTTCAGTCAGGGCACTGTCAGCAACCTCGAATACAAGCTCATCAAGTTCATACGTGCCCGGATCAACCCAGACCCCTCTCTTCTTGTAGCTGCCGCAGTTCTGACAGAGCTCTGTGTTTATTTCATCCTCCATCAATAAAACGGGGTTCTCCTTTCTGAAGCACACCTGACACAAACCATCTATGAGTGGCCCACCTTCATCCTCGCTTATGCCACACCTGTAGCAGAATCTCCCCCCCATAGCTATCACCACAGGAGCTTTGCCATCTGGGCGTGGGGGATGCCCTCGATATAAAGAACTCTATCCTTATCAACATACCCGAGCTCGATTGCCTTGGATACACACCTTTCGCCCACGAGATTTGCTATCGTGGCCTCTGCCAGAAGCTTCTCCAGTTCATTAACATCTTTAAGCTCCCCACCGTAAAAGCGCTCCCTGACCTCCAGCTTCAGCTCTCCTTCCCTGAAGGTTCTGCCGAGCAGTTCCTCATCGCATGCAGCGAGCAGAACCTCACCCTGAACATTGTAAATCTTGACGTAAATCATCTCATCTCCCCTGAGCTCTGAAAGAACACAGGGGTTTAAAAGCTTAAGCTTCAGCCCGAAAACACAAAAAGAGAGAAAAGGGTTCAGCCCTTGAGGGCCTTTTCAAGTATCTTGCATGCCCTGTCCATGTCAAGATATGCCCGCCTCAGGTATATGAAGCTCTTCGAGTTTGAGAAGACTCCGCGGAGTGACACTTTCTCATAGAGGCTAACCGCTTTGTCTCTGTATTTGAGGGCCTCTTGAATCGTCTCGTTGCTGACGTTTGCGGCAAGCGCATCCTTGTACAGCTTATCGAAGAGATGGGCTTTACCCAGATACTTCATGTAGAAGATATAGTTCAACAGTGAAACTCTAGCCTTTATAATTGAAGGCGTGAGATACTCAACGTAGACCTCTCCTGGAGAGTGTAGCTGTACCTTAATAGTCAAGAGGCTGTATGTATCGTATTGCGTGAGCTCCGTGCTTATAACATCGGCATCAACGGTTTTAACTGAATACTTGACGATATCCTTCGGAAGGATGACATAGAGGGTTGTGATTGCCTTGTGGGTTCCTTCAAGCTCCACGGTAATCTGAGCCTGTGTGCTCGAGGTTATGTTTTTGGCTTCCTTCACCTCTGCTGTTCCACCCTCTGTTTCGCCGATGAACACCGGTGCGCTTATTCCCTGTTCTTCAAGAGTCTTGGCGGCTTCAGGTGTGACCGGGGATTCTTCCTGTGTGCCGTAGGCCACCATCAATTTGGAGCCATTGTATACCCTGGCAGCTATCTTCAGGGTAACATTGTCTGGGAGGAATTCATAGGAGTATATTTCGCCGTTTGTTACGCTTACTGAGTAGAACGTCCTGTTCAGAGGCACATGAGCATACATTGTAACAACAGCACCCTCATGAGCTGCAGCAAACTCTGCTATAATCGAACCAGTTGACACCGTTAAGTTCGTTACCTTAGCATAGCCAATGCTCTCCATCAATTTTGCAGTTTCAACTGACTGCTCTGGCCTAACACGCACAATGAAGCAGTTGTTGTCCATATTCACGTCATCACTGGCCTCAACAACAATCTTGTATGTGTGTATGGAATCATCGACAATGGGTATCGTCAGGTTAGCTTCATAGGTTTCGCCAGCGTTTATCTGTGAAATTGTTTTGCCTATAACTTCCACAGGAGCACCGTCCCTGTACAGCAACACTTTGACTCCAGTAGCGTTATACGGCCCGTGATTTGTTATGTAGAGCGTTACTGTGTATGTGCCCCCAAGTTCAGGTATTCCTGTAGTATTGACGGCATCTATAGCGATGTCGTATGGAGACGGGGAAAGCGTTACCGGAACCTGGAAGAGCACCGGGTTCTTGCTGGTTCCAATTATAAGTATTCCTTGTAAGGGTTCTGTAGCGCTCAGATGCTCTGGAGTCAGGTTATACTTGACATTAATCTTGTATTCTCCGTTCTCCTGAGTAATGTTATTAACCCAGAGCTCATCTCCCTGAATTGTGGTTATCTCCAGATTATACGTGGCCTCACCAGGAGCAGGATTGTTGTAGGAGTAGACCTCAATTACATACTGTCCGGGGCGTGGGAAGTTTATGGTAACTCTCTCGTCTGCAGTTGGCGTTGTTGAGCTTCCAACAAGTTCAAGGGTGCCGTTGGCATTGTAATACACGTAGAGATCAAGGTCAAGTCCGACGAGGTCATCGTAGATGCTGTTCAGGTTGACATCGAGAATTGGAGAGTTGGTCACATTAACTGTATAGAAGTCTGAATCGCCGGTTTGTGGTGCCACAACATTGTTATATACCAGCGGAGTGCTGAATCCAACCGCAGTAACTGTTGGCTCTCCCGCCCACTCTGGCAGGTCAACTGTAAATGTCTTCTCCCCTGTCTGCGATGTGAGGACACCAACCCATTTCTCCGGATACATCTTTGCGAGTCCAACTTTTCCTGAGAATGTCCTGTAACTGGAGTTCCCATCAAAGACGACGTTATGGAGCCACAGAGCGTTGAGTCCTTCGATTGCCTTACCGGCTATGAGCTCCTCGTTGCCTCCGCTTGAAGTCTGATACATGAACATGCCTCCGGCAACATAACCGTCGTCGCTTCTTGCAATCTCAGTGAGGCGATATGGTCCCATGACGTCCGGGAACTCAAAGCTCCACCCATCAACAGATGGTGCAAGCAGATGGAGGTTGATATCGGTTATCGTGCCATCCCATGCAACATCAGCAAGGACATATGTGCCCTTATCTACCTCCGGCACGTTGAAGTAGAAGAGTCTCCAGTCACCGCTTTCATATCTCCATCCCCAGTCCATATAGCCATAGACGTTGTTGTTGTCATACAAACCTGTTGCATTTGTGTTGCCTCCAAATTCAAAGTTCGGTGTGGGTGATGCAACCACTACACTAACCGGAATCGTTGTCTCAACACCGTCGTGTTTGAGGTATATAGCGCCCTCATACACACCATACTGAGCATTCTCCGGAACCGTTAATGTTGCTGTGAATGTGGCAGTGCCATTGGCTGAGATGTTTAGAGTGTTTTTGTCAATACTGACCCAGCTCCACGGAACTCTCTTATAGAATTCAAGCTTGACTTTCGCCGGATATGTCTCTGTCTTTCCATAATAACGGAAGATATCCCTGATCTGGATCCACATGTCATCATGCATTTTCTTCAGCGGGTCTCCAATCATTGCGGAGGCTACTGTCCCTTCTTTTGCAGATTGCTGGAGCAGGTTAAGAGTTGGAACCGTGGAGTTTGTGTCAGGATCATAAACGTAGGTCACGTCATAGACCCTGAAGAAAGGATATGCATCTGGTGAGTAGTCCATGCCCTCATCAAAGTAGGTGTAATTAACATAAAGGGTTACCTTCATGAGCTCGGTTCCATTGGGTATCAGACTGCCTATCGGATAATAGTTCCATGAGTTTCCGACAACATCAAACTCCACTTCTCCTATCTTCTGGAAGACCTCTGCAGAGACATTGACCTCTTTGGCTGATGTTGAGTTCATATTCTCAACTTCGAAGACCTGAGTGTCATTCTCCCCAGGATACAGGACATTGGCAAGTCCCTTATATTCTGTCTTTCCAGCCTGCCAGCTTGATGGTGAGACTACTATTCCATCCATGTGCATTGCTGCCTCAACAGCCCTGTAGGAGTTAAGGAATCCTGCACCCTGACTGAAGACATCATGGTTGACGTTCTTTGCAGTGCTCATGAGAATATTCCTAACTTCCTGAGAAGTCGGCCAGACCCCGTATGTGTCGTAGTATGCTTCATAAACGAGCGCCGCTATACCTGCTGCCATGGGAGTTGCCAGACTTGTTCCCGCCCAGAGATCACTGGCCCAGAAGCCATCCCCGTACATATTAACCGGTTCACTTCCAAGCGCAAACTCTCCAACCGCCAGCACATCTGGGTCGGGCTGTCCGAGAGCGTTCGGGCCTCTGTTGGAGAAGTCTGCAACGTCACCATAGTTTGCAAGCTCCATTGACCACGGGCCGTTATCATACCCGAAGAGTCCTCTGTATCCCCACTCCACGGAAGCTCCAACGGTTATTATGAAGGGTGATGCACCTTCACTGGTCACCGTTCCATAGCCTGGCCCACCATTTCCAGCCGCGAAGAAGAATGTTGCTGTTGGAGCATAAACGTGAGTAACGTAGTATAGGAATCTGTCAGCCCATGTGTAACCTTTGTTTATGACAGATGAGATACCATAGCTGTTGCTCGCTATCTGAGCCTCATCTCCAGTTCCCGGCTGCCCATCATAGCCTTCCACTGCAAAGAAGACATAGTCAATCCAGCTGCCTCCCTGATAGAGGGAACCTTCGGGGATTACCTTAGCGCCGATTGCATTACCAAATGTGAGGCCAAAGAATGTTCTGCCCCTCGCAGCCACTGCTGCAGCACATAGGGTTCCGTGATCTCCACCTGCGGTGAAGGGAGTTCCTATCATGAAGGCGACCAGCCCTCCATTCTCTGGAATCCTCAGAGGAAGTCCCCATCTCGCCGCAACTTCTTGAGAGTATGGAATCGGAGTGTGTCCATCAGCTATGAAGTAGATCAACCCTCCTGACAGATCAGCATACCCATCCTGACCATAGCTGTTTGTGAAGGTGTTCCAGAAGTCAAGCTGGATTACTGGATTGTCTTTGGTGTGCCCAACATCCTTGTTAAAGTCTATAACAGTTGCAGGTGCTATGTCAGCATAGACTGTATCGTAAGTCTGGTTTGCATGTGGGTCAGTTACGAGGACAAAGCCACCATACCAGTATGTCCACAATGCAAGATCTGGATGGAGACCAATTTTCATCGTTCCACTGACCGTTGGAACCTCCAGAGATTTGTTGAGCGGGAGCTTTATGTCCACATAGATCCCATGAAGTTGGGGATCATAGGCATAGGCTGTGTATCCCACGATGAGAGGAGACGCATTGGCATCGGGGTATATGTAGTCTGCATTCAGGTCAGTTGGACTCTCATAAAGACCCCAGTAAACTTCTCCTCCATAGAAAGCATTGCCCGAATAGTCATAGATAACTGTCGGAACAGGGAAGTCCTCTAGAACAGCGGTTGTATTTACATGGAGGTAATCCACTGTAAAGTTGTACTTGACTGTCGTGTTGTTTAAACCTCCATCTTCCAAGTAGTCAGGACTTATAAGCCACAGCTTTCCGCCGTTCTTTAGGTAATCCGTCAGGTTCCCTATATCTGAATTTGTGAGGGTGTTGTTATCAGTTGCACCTGTGAACCATATGACGAGGCTGTAGTTGCTGAGCACAGTGACATTCGGGCCATTGGCAGTTTCGTTTGGAACTTCATAGTAGGTGTAGTTGACCCCAAGATTCTCAAGAGCCGTCATATAGAATGTCTCAAGGGAGTCCCCTCCGTCATCATCAACGAGAAGGACATTGGTGACATTACCAATCCAGTTCAGCGTGTCATTAACGAGAGTCGTTCTCTCAGTATCATTGGGAATGTTTGCAAGGCTCATGCTTGTAAAGACCGTCGTAAAGTTCCCTTTATAACCGATTCCAAAGTATCCTCCCATCAAATACGGTTGCACGTCATAGCTGGTGTTTGCATACCAGGAGCCTAGATAACCCGTGAATGTTCCAAAATCCGCAAATGTGTATCCATACAAAAGATACGCCAGCAGTGAGTTGTCATCAAATGCAATTGGCCAGCCGTAGTATGGCGAATCCGGGTTTGTATCTACTGCATAGGCATCCTGAAGGTCTGGATTTCCGAAGTCAACACCGCTGTCAATCACGGCCACCTTGACACCAGAACCGGTTATGCCGAGGTTAAACCACGTAGCCCAGGAGCCATGGTGATATATTGCGAAGTAGTCCTGTGGTTCAGGGGTTGTTTTGGCCTTTACTTTGGATTCGGTTATAGTTACATCTCCTTTTCTTGCAGGGCTCTGATCCTGAAGCTCTCTAAGCTTGCCTGAAAGTGTGTTTCTGAAAAGAAGAACCTTCTTTCCATCTAATGTGCCCTTTGGTTTCCACTCACTGATTCTTCCAGCAAATTTTGAGTGAGGTAGGGTTATCTTCTCCTTTGAAGATGAGTCCACAGTATCCTTTTTGGCTCCTATGGGTTCTACAGGATTTATCCTGGTAACTGCCTCGACCTGGGGGATCGAGGCTATTTTTATCAATGTCGGAATGCTCTCCTTCTCAACCGGGAGCAGTGCCATGTAGATAACATTCCCAAGAATCTTTGTCTTTCCTACAACTTTAACTCCCCTCAATTTTTGAGATATATCCTCTTTTGCTATAATATGTATCATGATGAACTTCTGACCCTCTATTTCCATGACATTTTTTGATGTTTTACCGTTTAGAATGTCAAATAGAAGAGGTTCAATCTTCTCTTTCGGTGAAATCTGGGTTTTTTCATGAGTTTTCCCTAAATTGACCTTTGATACTGAAACTGTGGCAGGGGTGGTTGTTGATGAAGTCCCTGCGCCCACATAGGGGAGGGCTAATGGAACCAGCGAAACTACCATTAAAAGAACTATCAAAAGACTCAGCGTTTTTTTATTCATTCTGACACCTCCAGATTTTGGTATTCATTAATGCTATGAAAGTACCATGGATATAAATATTTCGTTCACTAATGTGGTAATTTTAGTTTGAATGTACTATCATGGGTAGTGATGATTCATTTAGGACTTGAGTGTATATTTAAGGTGGTAGATAGTAAGTAGTAAAACTCCTATTCCACGTTCCTGAAAAGCAGAGCTGAGAGAATTAAAAGCAGGATGAATGCATCCATGCCGGTCTCAATTACATATATCATAAGTGACAAGACAAGAGCAAGGGTTTTTGGGTTTTCTTCAGCCAGTTTCAGGAAAACACCAAATAGATATGCCTCAGAAATCCCGAGAATCCCAAAATCAGCTATGGGCTGACCAAAGAGGAAATAAGTGTAGTGCATGCTTGTTCCAAAAAGCCTTCCAATGAGATATCTCGGGTTATCGCTCATCAGCAGAGCACCATGAAAGAGTCCCAGGGGCATGGAAAGCCTGACTATATTGTGGAATACCAAGAATGTAAAACCTACTCTGATCATCAGGTCTTTAAAACCGTGACTCAAATAGAGAACTGCAAAAAGAATGGAAAGAGCAAGTGCAGCAGTTTTAACATCCAGTTTAAGCTTGTTCTCAAAATATAAACCAAAGATATAACCCAAAAACACCAGTATCATCAGGGAACGGAATGTCCCCAAGAACAGGAACATCTCAAAAATGATGAGAAGCAGTGTCTTAATTCCGATAGGAACATCCAGATATATTATGCTCACAAGAGCCAGGAATGCTGCCATAACCAGAAATCCAACGAGTCTGTACCTGAGAGAGGGATCAAAAAAAGGCACACCTGCTAGGAGATACATAAGCAGGAGGGTTGTAAGTGCAGAAAAAAGACACAGGGGAGCATGAAGGGTTGAGGGATTCACCCTGCGCCAGTAAGTAATCAAAAGGATGACAGCTATAGGCGGAGCCCACGGAAGTTCAAAAAATGAGAGAAGAAAAATTGAGAGCATGAGAACCCTATCATCCAGTTTAATAGGTTTCACATAACCGAAAATCATAGCAAGAAAGAAAATCAGCGAAATTGCTGTTCCGAGAAAAAGCATGGAGGAGGAAAATCCCTTTGCATAAATAAGTTCACGGAGGCTTTTATCAAAATAGTTTGAATAAAGAGCGAGTATCAGATAGCTGAAAAAAGCCAAACTAAAAATTTTTAACCCCCTCACATTACCACCAATTAAGCTTGGAGCAAGAGGTTATAAAGATTAAAGGTTTTAGGTTTTAAGGGTGCAAAGGTCTGAAGGGGTGCTCAACTCATGAAGGCGAAATACAGGATATACCTCATGATGCTTCTCGTAGTGTCATTCCTGCTGAGGCTGGTTCCACATCGAACTCTGCTTCTGGCAACATACGACGAATACCTCCACAGGGAGATAACGCTGAGGCTTGTAAGGGAAGGTCTGGGCTCTGTATCGCACGATATACTCTCCCTCCTCGGGCTCAGAGCCTACAGCTATCCTCCAATGTTCCACATCATCGGGGCACTAACCTACCGTATTTTTCCATCGAATTATGTCTTCCTCGTGCTTCCAGCGGTGTATGGGACGGTAGCGGTTTTTGGTTTCTACCTGCTCTTCAATGAAGTGATTCGGGATAAAAAGAAGGCTCTACTTGCCACAGTTCTGCTTGCATTCGCCCCCAACTTCATATACAGAACAAGCCTGTTCATCCCCGAGAATCTTGGGCTGGTTCTCTTCTCCTTCAGCATGCTGTTTCTGATCAGGTTCCTCAGACAGAGAAAGATTTCCAATTTCATTCCGCTCGCTGCGGTCTTTGTTGTTTATACATTCACCCACAGAGGATGGGTTTTCTTTGCAATCGCCTCCACAATCATAGCAGCCTCTGTTCTCTGGCCGGTGCTCAGGAGAAACCTTCAGTATGTCATTCTCGGTCTCGTTATCGCATATCTGGTATATCTGAAGGTGGATTTTGTGCACTCTCTTGTGAGCGATTTCTTCCTCAGGATGCAGAAGACGGAGGTTAGCTTTCTCGGATATTTCAAATGGATAGGCGTAATCCAGCTTGTTTTCGGAGTTCTGGCAACAAAAATGTATTTTAAGAGGGATCCAATTCGCAGGGGATTTGCCCTGTGGGCGTGGGCATTCATGCTCTGGGGAGGAATTTCGTTCAGGTTCAGAGACCCCTACGCGGCAATACCTCTCTCAGCTATGGCGGCGGAGTTCATGGTTGAAAGTGTCATCCCTAACATCAGGCATGTAACGGAGCTAATAACGAAAGATATTCAGGGATTTGGTGCTAACACAATAAGGAAAGCTGTGCTCAACAGGCACGTGCAGGCGGCGATTGTCATCTCCCTTCTCCTCCTCCCCGTCGCTCAGGGAGCTTACGGTGCGGCCAAATACATAACACCGCCTTCGGTTACAGATAAGGAAGCATACGACTGGATTAAGGAAAACACCCCCCAGAACGCCGTGTTTCTAGTCTGGTGGGATATGGGCTATCTCCTGATAGGAAACACCCACAGAAAGGATATTGTCATCTGGAAGAAGGTTTATCAGGGCTTCTTTGAGAAGGCGCCAACGCCGAAGGAGGCCATAAAGGCCTATGCTGATCACGTTGTCATGTTCAGCTCCAACCAGAGAGAGAGGGCATATTACCTCATGAAGCTCTATAATGTGAGCTATGTATTCGTTGATAGAAAACGCCGGAGCTACGGCCTAATAAAATACGGACTGATGGAATACGCCCCCTATGACACCCACTTCAAACTGGAGTTCTGCAACGGAAACGCGGAGATATACAGGTTCATACCCAATCCGCCGCTCCGGCCGTGGAACCTTAATCCCCTCAACTACACGGGAAGATACTCCCCGCTCGTGGGCTTTCTTGAGAAGTTCTGGAC
>WAPO01000116.1 GCA_015520705.1 Thermococcus sp.
CGTAGGGAAAACGCTCCGCGAGGGAAGCTTCAACAGCCGCGGCTATCGCTATTGCGTTGTAGGGATCGAGCCATATCCCGTGCGGATTGTTTTTTTCGTTATACCAGTGCTCCCTCATGTAGCGGAAGCCGAATTTCTGGTAGTTCTCTATGAGGAGAACTTTGCCCCTGATGGCGCCCTCCTTCTGGAGCTCGACCATTCTCTGCTCAGCGGGCAGATGGCCGCCTGTGGTCACGATAACATCTGCCTTTCCAAGCATCTCGACCTGCTGGGCCGTCAGCTGATACTCATGGGGATCAATTCCGGGAGGGATAAGATAGACGACATCAACCGAATCCCCGAATGCTTCTTCCACAATGCTCGCAAGCGGCGTTATTGAAGCCACCACGAGCGGTTTTTCTCCTGATGCCGAGACGAACGGCAAAGCCGTGCTGATGAGCAGGAGGATGATGAGTACTGCTTTTCCCTTCATTTTCGGCCACCCTAATTAGATTTTTCAGGTGGGCTTAAAGGTTTATCGAAAAAATTATAAGGCGCTGAGATTACTACCATCAGGTGTCGTCATGAAAAGACTGGCAGTATTGGTAATCCTGTCCCTTCTGATAGTCACCGCGGTTCCGGCCGGGGCATACAGGATGGATTCAAAAGTAAGCGTCGAGATAAACCCAAACTCCGAGCTTCTCGGCATCGTCTACTACCTCGCCTTCGGCCCCGGCGATCCCTTCGTGATAGACAGGGGCGAGTATAGCCAGCAGGTTGAAAGCTGGTTTTCGCCCTACAGGAATGCAACAGCGGTGGCAATGCTACGGGATTACCTCTCCAAGGGCAGCATACCTGAGAGGGACTACAGGCTCATGGTTCTGGAGTACTACCTCCTGCTCTGCTCCAAACCTCCCGAGCTCAAGCCGCTCATCCCAATGAATAATGCATGGTTCCTCAGGTTTCTAAAGGCCCTCCGGGACTTTGCCGGAAAAACGGACTTTATGGACTTCTACCGCTCCCATGAAAGCTACTACATGGAGGATTTGAACATATACACCGGTGCCCTCGAACTGCTCCCGCCCGACAGGTTCATGGCCCAGAACGCCGGAGTTTCAAACGTCACCTACCGCTTCGAGCATCCGTTCCTGTTAGCTGTCCACGGCCACAGCTTCAACCTCAGAATAAACGGAACCCAGATTTACGGTGCCGGCGGCATGCTCCCCCTGGTGAGGAGAACCCCTCAGAGAACCTTCTGGAGCTATAAAACCGCGAGGGATACTATCTTCGGCCTGCCGCTCAACAGAGACATCATAAACAGCACATACCTCAATGAGCTCCTCTACCTCGGCTTCATCTACCACGAGCTGGGCCACGACATTACGAGCGGGTGGATCGGAAACAGCCGCGGGCTTCTGCTCAACCTCACCTATTTAGAGAGCACCATAAAGGAAAACATGCCCTATCTATCAACCTACGACATGCACTTCTGGGGCAGTGCTGGGATGATATACGAAGGGTTTGCCGACGCATGGGAGGATTACGCTCTCGCCCGCATCGACCCTGACTACGTTGCGCTCATAATGTGGATGCAGCGCGCCTGGGGCGAGTTCTGGATTGATGACACTCTGGAGCTGTATGAGAAGTATTCCCCTGAGAGCATTCCTGGAATTGAACCTATCGGCCGCTTCATTCCGAAGATGATGCAGGAGCTCAGGAAGAGGATTCCGCCGGAGAAGGCCGGAGAGTTATACCGGAAGCGTGTTCCTGTAACACCGCTGATGGCATTCGACAGGGGAGCCGTCACCGGCAGACTCCTTGTGGTGTACGGCACGCGGAATCCGAATCCCAAGGGCACCGAATACGACAGAAGAACGGCGGAGCTGATAGCAGAGAACCTTAAAAGCTTCTACTCCCAGTGGCCGGGGAATGTGAGCGTTGAGGTTAAGGCAGACATCAACATCACCGGGGCAGAGCTGAAAGAAAACCTCGTGCTCGTCGGCGGCCCGGTTGCCAACGGTATCGTTGCCGGGATGCAGGATGAATTTCCCCTGCGGTTCGTGAAGGAGAATGGCCGCTGGGTTATAGAGCACAACACTGACTGGAACGTTACAGCTTTTCTGCTCACGGAAGATTTGAACGACCCTGTCCTAAAAGGAAGGCTCATCAGCGTTTCCAACGCTTCCCTCGTGATGGCGATAAGAAACCCCAGAAATCCAGAAAACTTCATAATCTGGGTTGCAGGAGCTGACAGATACAGAACGAGAATCTACACAAATCCAACATACTATCTGAGCAGCTATGAAATATTCAGCGGGAAAGAGATAGAGGAAGGATTTTATGTTCAGTCCTGATGCTCTCCGTTGTTTTCGCTCTTTATGTGGGGTTTGCCGATGGCTATAGTGAATCCCTTGAAGGAGTCATCCTTCTTATTGAACTCGAGGGCTAAGGGAAGGTCGTTATCCTCGTTAAAAACTATTCTAACGATTCTTGCCCTTGAATGGTCGTTCAGATAGTCCTCCTTAAGCCTGTCATAATTCTCAAGGGCGCTGTTGATGCTTTCCTCATGCATTTCATAGATTTCACGGGAATAGTTGCTGTGCTCCCTGATGGTTTTAACCATCTCGTCTTTATTCAAGCTATCACCGAGTCCAAATTTCGCCTCTTCTCTTAAATACTTTTCTCTTCTCGGCGAATTTAAGGGCCTCTTCAAGCTTCTCCAGCGGAACCTCGATACCATGGAGCTTCCTGAAAAGCTCTGAGATTTCTTCAATTCTCAGTTCAGACTTCTCCTCGAAGAGATTGCTGATGAGGTTTATCATGTCCTCGACAAAGTTCCATGGAAATACTATCCATGCCCAGTCTATTTCCTCCCCGTAGAAGTCTGGTTTGAAGCGGGAGCCCTTTATGGTGAGGAGCGTTGCGACCTTTACCTCTGATGGGTTCTGTGTGACAACGTAGTTCTTCGCGAGGGTCAGACTCTCGCCGGTGTCGCTGATGTCATCAACGATCAGAACCTTCTTTCCTTCGAGGCTGTAGTTTGAGCCGTATTTAAGCCTTGCCTTTCCATCTGGCGTCGCAGTAACTCCCCAGTGCTCCACCTTTACGCTCACGAGGTCTTTGATGCCGAGATAGTCGCAGTAGAGCCTTGCCGCAATCCAACCTCCTCTGGCGAGACCGACGATGACATCGGGCCTCCATTCGCTTTCAAGAATCTTCCAAGCGCCTTTCTTTGCCCATCTCTCAATATCTTCCCAAGAAGCCAGATAAGCTGGAAACTCTTTCATGATTTCCCTTACCAAAGTTAAAAACCCAAACTTTTTAAAGATTTCTTTGATGGGAAAATGTTAAACGGAAAACTGCTCTATGAGATGTGCTTCAAAACCTGTTCTATATATCCCTGACTCTCTTCGAGATCTTCAAGGACAAGCCTTGCTTTCTCTGCATTCAGACCGTAGAGCCTGAAAACAAGGGCATCCAGGTAGGCCTCGTTCTCCCTCACGATGCCGAGGAAGGAGGTAAGGTGCTTGGCGTTGCCCTTTTCTTTCACGATGGCCGTTATTCTCTCCGTATCGGTCGGGCTTCCGTCGATCGTTGGGACGGTTGTCTTGCCCAGAACATCCCCGAGAGTCTTGGCCTTCCTCCTCGACTCCAGCAGTGATAGTATTGAGAAATAAACGTGCTCAAGGAGCTCTTCTTTCCCTTCGAGTTCAAGAACCGGCATTAGTATGTCCCCTTCTCTTCCGAGGAGCTTCAAAGTCCCATCTTTCAGCTCAAGCTCAAAGCCGTCGTATTCTGTCTCTTCGTCCGAGATTATCCTGACGTCGGTGAAGAAGAGCCTTTCCTGCGGGAGCCTCCCCACACCTTTCTTCCACGTCTCGATGAGCTTTCTCAGGGTCAGCTTTTTGTTGCCGAGCTTTCCGCTCCACTCCTCCCAGAGAGCTTTCACCTGGTAGTGCTTCCTGAGGAGGTCTATTATCTCCTCGACGGTGTCCTCTATTTCCTCGGCGAGGGCTTTCTCTTCGTCGGTGGAGGGGAGCTTGATTGGAAGTTCCCTTATAAACTTGCCCTCATATGAGTAGTAGCCTCCTTTGCGTTCTTTGCTTATCTGCTTCAGCCTCCAGTCAAGCAGAGAAGAATTTAACAGGCCGACTAAATAGGGGAGCGAAATTTTGTCCCGATACTCGTCCCTGATCGTTGTTCCATATCCACCGGTAAAGTAATACTTCCCTTCGGCATCTA
>WAPO01000117.1 GCA_015520705.1 Thermococcus sp.
AGTAAGGCCTTCTCCAATTTTCCTTTTCCAAGGACAATACCACTCACGATCGAGGTTAGGAGCATTCCCCACAACCACAGGGTGTCGTCTTTGGAGACCAGCGGCATCAACACTACGAAGAGTATTGGTATTCCAACCGATAGGCTCGACTTCTTGAGGAGGGGATTTTTGAAGTAAATGTACAGTGCGATAAGGATTATGGCAGGGAGAAGAACGAGAATGACGAAGATGAGGGTTGGCGAGTATTTCAGGTGGCATATGAAGCCTCCACTGACCTTGATCCGTTCCCCCTTAATGTAATAACCGTACAGCCAGGGTTGGTAGGCGAGGAGAATCTCCCACGCCGTTGCTGAGGCAAGAACAAAAAGGTGAAGAAGGAATTCTCTAAGTTTCACTGGCTCACCGCCTCCTGGGAATTACATTCACAAGGTGTGTGCCTGATCCCCAGTTGCCCCACGCGAGATCACGATCTTACATCACCTGCTTTCATGGACTTCACTCCACTTGGTATATCTAACACGCACCGTGGAACTGAGCAGATATTACCCATATCACCACCAGCCCCGGTAGAAATCCTCCAAAGACAAGAATTGCCCTATCCCCCATGTCCTTTCCTAGAAAGATTCCACTGCTCAAGGACACGAGCATGAGGAGAATAGAATTGATGGAGAGGTCGAGTATGAAAACTGGTGCTATGGTCGCAGCCAATAGTGAAAACAACATGGAGAGGCCAAGATTTCTAAGTGATAAATCCCTGTGGAAAATATACAAAGCTAGGAGCACGAGCGCGGGAAGAAGAACCAGAACAATGAAGATGGGAGAAGGGGAGTACTCCCTCCAACAGACGTAGGGCCTCCCGGCGGGGCCAGTCCAGTTCTCGAAATGAACTATTCCGCCTTTAATATAGTATCCTACATGAATTTTGAAGAGAGGTATTAATTCCCACACAAAAGCAAAAAGAGGAATGAGGATTCTTGGGAATTTCACGGGATCACCTCTTTTCAGGGATTATTTTCACAAGGTGTGTGCCAGATCCCCAGTTGCCCCACGCTAGGTAGTGATCGTACATATCCCAGCCACTGTGGATTACTAAGTATTGTATGTCATATCCATCCCATACATATCCCGTTATAACCACACTATGGTTCTCGTAGGGTCCTTGTCCATCCGTTGCGCTTCCGCCGTCCTTAAGCTGGAGCAAGGCTGGTCTGTAAGAGTTAACCTCCTCAATGACGTCATCCTCATTTATGTATCCACCAAACTCCCAGCACAATCCTAATGTACAAGTGGGTTGCGCATCATAGTTGTTTACAAGTGACCATGATACTATTCCCTGATCCTTTAATCTCTGATATTCACTTGCAAAGGACTCAATGCCATCGCACGCGTCGGAGCCGGGATATCCACACCAGTAAGTCCATCCTGGATTATCTTCCTTATCAAACGTTCCCATGGTGTGGTGGAGGATATCAACCAAAGACGTCACCTTGGTTAGTCATTCTCAATACGTTCTCCTTACTCCCCATGGCCATGAGGACATAAAGGTTAGCCCCATCATTGGTTTCCAGCACGAGCAGGACGTTGTGACCCTTTTTAAAGAGAGCACCGTTGGAGATTGCCTTTACCCTGATGTAACCGGTCTTTTCCAGCGAGTCCAAGTAGTCTTTTATGTATTCACTCGGACTTTTGTAATATCTGAGATGGAAAGCTCCAGTTATTTTAGACTCTTCCGGAGTTTCTCCGTACTCCACTTTCGAGATTATGATTGAGGTTTCCTTGGGGTATACATAGACCGCCAGATAAACCCTCCCGGAGAGGGTTACGTTTGAGACAGAGGCACCCGGTAAGAGGAGACCGGTCCAGTTCTCGGAAAAGCCTTCGAGCGATTTAAAGTAGCACCTTGGCTTTCTTTCCGTCCAGTTGGAGGGCTCAAAGTTAAAGAACCCGACGAGCACGTGCGTCGGGCTTCTGTTTACAATCTCATCGAGGGTTATGCCTTTAAACCCTGCCTCCGGAGGGAAGCCCGGCCCACTGACGATGGGCGGTTTAACACCACTCACATTCATGGATATCATTGAGAAACACTGACTTTCTCCATTCCGTGTCTTGCTTGTGAAGATGCTACCGGCTAATGCTAAAAGCAAAATTAGAAGAAAAAGACGTGAAGCCCTTCCTGTCATCGAACCTACCTCCTATGCACGAAGATAAACCATGCCTCCTTCCAATTTCCGTCTGCTATGTAATGATCGCCACTGTCCCATGTATCGTGGATCTCCCAATAAAATGCAGAGGAATACCCAACGTAGCCAACAACTGTAACTGTGTGGTTCCCGTAGTTCTGGGAGCGGTCTAATGCAGAACCACCATCAATCATCCACAGTAAAAGAGGATGGTCATTGTTGATATCAGATATTGCGTCGTAGAATCCTGTTGCACGGCTTTCCCACCAAGCAGTATAGTCATTTTCAACAATGTTGTTGAGAGTTATTATTTTTGAAATACGCTGATATTCTTCATGAAGGTTTTCTATGCCCGGAACTACGTTGTAACTCCAAGTGGCCCCTGTCGCATTTGTTTTTAGAGTATGATGAAGAACGTCAATTAAAGCCTCCCTATCCCAGGAATCTTGGAGTTGGGGTTCGTAATACGCTATCACCATTGAAGCAGCTATCGGCGTACATCCATCCCACCAAGACCATGGATCTCCACTTGGACCCACATTGTAGGGATATGAATTTGAATAGCCTCCGGGATCCGTTGTAGTCCAAGCCGGCACATTTGGGATATGTTTTTCTGCGTAAGTGGACATAGGATAGATGCTACTTGTCTCTAAAGACCGTGTATAGGGTTTGGAGAATAAAGTGATTCTTTTTGAGAAGGAAACAACTCTGCCATGAATGTCAAGGGCCTTCCCGTCCTTCAGTTCTATGCCATAGCTCAGCCCGCCGTAGTAAAGCAGTCTGTGTTGCCCCCTTGAGAAGCCCTTAATTCTGGTTGCACCAATTCTTTCCAGTCTCTTACTCGGTGCCTCTCCCTTCCCGAACTCCAGGATGGGAGGCATATACCTCTGCGCAGCCACGAGTATGAATCCATCGGGCTTACCGTTCACCAGCACGGTAAACTCGTAGGCACTCTTAGTGCCATTCGGGAAGTAGTACGCCACTGGCTGGGAGAGCCTTGCATTTTTCCAGTCCTCAAAGTTAGGTATGTGCTCCGAAGCCCAGTACAGGTGCTTTTGGGCCACAAGCATTGCCTCGTTGGGCGTTACGTGACTGTCTCTGGCCTGTATCTGCCCTATGTTCAGAGCTCCGGCAAGGCTACTCAATATCAAAACAGCAAAAAAAAACTATCGACAAAGTGGCTGTTTTTCTACTTTTCACAATGAATCACCGAACTTAATATGTGTAAAACTTCTTAAAAAGTTTTTGTGTACTAATATTTTAGATCGGGCGTTTACTTAACTTGTTATCCTGAATAATGAATACGTTGTATAATCCTTGGCTATCTCCTGTAACAGCTAGTTTTATTGAACTGTTATGAACAGTATCAACAATCTTGCAGACAAGAACAAATCAACGTAGTTGTGCACCTAATCTATGATTTTCCATCCAAGATTTCCATGATAGTCTCAAAATCAATCCTCGCCGTCATGTCTATGTTTATCGGGGTCACGCTCACCTTCCTCTCGACCTTGAGGGCGTAGGCATCTGTCCCGGGTTCAAAATTTTCGCATCTCCTCCCCACAACCCAGTAGTAGGGATTTCCCTTGGGGTCTATGCGCTCCTCAACCGTGGGATTGAACATTCTCCTCGCCAGCCGGGTCAGGGAAATTGCCGTCTCTTCCGTGGCGTCTGAGGGGATATTAACGTTGAGCATGTCCACGCCTTCAGGGAGACCGTTTTTGATAACCGACTTCGCTATCTTCCTCAGAAAATATGAAGCTGATGAGAAGTCAATGCCCTCCCCATCGCCGAGTGTCTTCCTCCAGTTGACCTCAAGGCTGGCGGCGATGCTTGGAATCCCGTGGGTAGCTGCCTCTATAGCAGCGGAAGCCGTCCCCGAAACGGTTATCTCTGTGCTGAGGTTTTCACCGAGATTTATCCCGCTTATGGCGAGGTCAAACTTTCCAAAGCGGGCTATGGCAAATATCACGCAGTCGACTGGCATGCCGTCAAGAGCATATGCTGCCTTCACACTTCTGTAGGCAACTCTCTTTGCCCTGAGAGGCCTGTGCAGCGTCATCGCCCTTCCGCTCGCACTTCTCTGAAACATAGGTGCGACGACATATATCTCACCGAGCCCCCGAAGGGCATCAACCGCCGCGCGTATCCCCTTTGAATAAATTCCGTCGTCGTTGGTGAGGAGGATTCTCATCGTTATCCCTTCAAGACCTTGACATCAAGCCTTTCAAAATCCCTGTCAAAGGTGTAAATCTCGTTGATAGTGAGTTCATTCATCTTGAGGTAGGCAAGCGCGTCGTTTATGCCGAGATTTTTCTCCCCTGCGATTAAGGTGGCCTTTAAGTAATCAGCCGTTGAGACATCAAGAACTCTAATGTTGCTGGATGTGAGCACGGAGAGTATTATCTGGGCTGCTTTTTCCTTTCCGGCTCTGCTTTCCACGACATTTGCCACCTCACTTAGATGAACCACCGTTGTGATGACTTCTTCCCCCTCGTTAATCCGCTTAAGGATCCTCTTGGCGCTCTCCTTGATAGTCTTAACGTTCTCTGGAGGTTCCTTTCGGGGCCTGAGGAAGGCGTATATGAAGACGTTCGCATCAATGAACTTCACTCCTCCCACAGCTCCTTTTTCAGCTCTTCCCACTCCTTCAGCTCTTCAACCTCAACGCTGTCAAAGAACCTCGTAAGGTCGCGCTTTCCCCTCGGCAGTATCTCAACCCTGTCACCGAGATCAACGAGTATTACCTCCTCACCGAGCTTTTTCCTTAGCTCTTTTGGAAGGAGAATCCTCCCCTGGGAGTCTATCTTTTTCACCACAACTTCCATTTTCCCACCATTTCTGTCTCTGTTCGCCAGGTATAAATAACTTCCGCCAGCACTTACCTTTAAGAACCCTAACTCCCAGCAGGATTTAGGTGAGAGCATGAGCTACTGGATCAATGAGGATAACGTTGCAGGAGCGCCCGGAACCGCGCTTTTCATAATTCTGCCGACGATCGGCTGCTACAGGTTCAGGATAGGTAAGGCCTGTTACATGTGTGCATATCCAGCCGCTGCGCCCAAAGTCAGGTGGGCCCAGGATGCCATAGTAGGCTATGTGAGAGAAGCGCTCGGGAAAATCGAAGGAGAGAAAGGTCCATTTGCTGTGAGGATATTCACTTCGGGTTCATTCTTTGACAACGGTGAGTTAAAGCCCGAAACCCGGAGGAGAATCTTTGAGATTCTTGCTGAGAAAAAGGAAGTGAAGGAGATAGTGGTCGAGTCCCGCTCTGAGCTTGTGCGCTATAATGCCGTCAGAGAACTGGCTGAAATCGCTGAAGGCAAGCACTTCGAAGTTGCCATCGGTCTTGAAACGGCAAATGACGATATTGCCGATGTTTCCATCAACAAGGGGAACACGTTTGAAGAGTTTGTTAGAGCCGCGGAGATAACGCACCAAGCAGGAGCCAAGGTTAAGACATATCTCCTGCTCAAGCCCATCTTCCTGAGCGAGCGTGATGCAATAGAAGACGTTAAGGGGAGCATACTCAAAGCCGAGCCCTACACGGACACCTTCTCGATCAACATAACCGACATCCAGAAGGGAACGCTCTACGAGAGGCTCTGGGAGAAGAAGGAGTACCGCCCGCCGTGGCTCTGGAGTGCCGTGGAGGTTCTCCTTTGGGCAAAAAGGCGTTTTCCTGAAAAGAGAATCCTGAGCGATCCAGTTGGAGCAGGTTCAAAACGCGGCCCTCACAACTGCCTCACGGATTACGACCGTGTTATCGGCAGGGCGATAAAGAAGTTCTCGGCGACACAGGATTTAAGCTACATAGAAAACCTCAAGCCCGAGTGTCGCGAGAGGTGGGGGTACGTAATTGAGAGCAACCTCCTTGACTGGCAGCTGATTATGTGGTGAGCTTGATATTTGTAAAGGCATCCCCTGAGGGGCATGAATAAAAATGGTCATTGGAGCGCCCTAATAAGACTTTATAAGTGATCTATTTCCCCATTTTTCTCAAATAGTTTTACATGGAGAGCATATGTGAGAAAAACTTCAATATGCGAAAGATTTAAATGCTTTACATACGTAAAATTATCAGCAGTTTGCAGGTGATGATTATGGCAGATGTCGAAATAAATAAAGAGAAGTATCTCGTGATTGGGAAAACCGAAGCCGTTGAGATAGATGTCGACACTTTTCTCTGCAAGGGATGCGGAATCTGCGTCGAGATGTGCCCGAGGAAGGTCTTTGAGTGGAGCAAGGAGCTCAGCGAAAAGGGCGTTCATTATCCTGTGCCGGTTCATGCAGATAAATGCGTTAAGTGCAAGCTCTGTGAGCTTCTCTGCCCGGATTTTGCCATCGCGGTAAGGTGGTGACTCATGATCATCCGTGGAGACGAGCCTGAACAGATCAGGCTCCTAAAGAAGCTCTATAGGCCGGGTAATTACTTCATGCAGGGAAATGAAGCGGTCGCCTATGGTGCCCTTTTTGCAGGCTGCCGCTTTTATGCAGGTTATCCCATAACGCCCTCAAGCGAAATCGCCGAAACCATGGCGCGCGAACTGCCCAAGCTCCGCGGCTACTACCTCCAGATGGAGGATGAGATAGGCAGCATAGCCGCCATGATAGGCGCCTCTTGGACAGGCTTCAAGGTGATGACCGCCACCGCCGGCCCGGGTTTCAGCCTTATGCAGGAAAACCTCGGCTATGCAGTCATGACAGAAACACCGCTTGTTCTGGTTGATGTGCAGAGAAGCGGGCCATCAACAGGGCAGGCCACAAAAGGAGCACAGGGGGACTTTTTCCAGGCAAGATGGGGAACCCATGGAGACCATCCCATAGTAGCTGTTTCCCCTGTGAGCGTTGAGGATGCCTTCTGGGAGACGGTTAGGGCATTCAATATAGCCGAAAAGCTGAGGACTCCTGTGATTGTCCTCTTCGATGGGGTTATCGCCCATACGAGGGAGCAGATCAGGATTCCCGATCCGGAGGATGTCGAGATAACATACCGCAGGCTGCCGGAAAATGAGGAGGAGGCAAAGCTTCCATTCGGCGACCCCTGCGGCGATGGTGTTCCGCCCATGCCACTCTTCGGGCACGGCTATTTCACCCATGTCACAGGCTCGACCCATAAGGAGAACGGGCTGAGGGATGTTTATACTCCCGAGGTTCATGACAGACTTGTGAGGAGGATTCACAGGAAGATTGAGAGCCACGAAGAAGAGATTCAGAAATGGGAGGAGTATTTCACGGAGGACATGGATATCCTGATTATAAGCTGGGGAGTCTCGGCGAGGCCCTCCCTCGGAGCCGTCCTTAGGGCGAGGGAGGAGGGAATCAAAGCTGGCCTGTTTGTTCCAAAGACCGTCCACCCGTTTCCCGGAAAACGTGTGAGAGAGCTGTTGAAGGGTGTCAGAGCTGTTCTCGTTCCAGAGATGAACCTCGGACAGCTCATTCTTGAAGTGCAGCGGTATGCAGATGATGTTCCGCTCCGGGGAGTCAACAAGATTGGCGGGGTTCCCCTGAGAGTTGATGAAATTCTCCGCGAGATAAGGGGTGTTGCCTGATGGCGATTAAAATATACTCTAAATATGACAAGGTTAAATATCTGAGGAAGGAGGCCCTTCCCACTGCTTTATGCCCCGGCTGCGGCGGCGGCACGGTTCTCAATGCCTTTGCAAACGCCCTCGATGAGCTCGGGATTGACCCGAGGGACATAGTTGTTGTCAGCGGCATCGGCTGCTCCGCCTGGATTGCATCACCATATTTCCTTGCCGACACCCTCCACACGACCCATGGAAGGGCCATAGCCTTTGCAACGGGTGTTAAAGTTGGCCTCCCTGACAAGAAGGTTGTGGTCATAAGCGGCGACGGCGATCTGGCGAGCATAGGTGGCAACCACCTCCTGCATGCCGCAAGAAGGAATATAGACATCACGGTGATTCTCGTCAACAACTTCATCTACGGAATGACCGGCGGACAGGTTGCTCCAACAACACCCTTCGGTGCGATTACAACGACATCACCCTATAGGAATATAGAGCATCCCCTACAGATAAGCGAAACGATAGCGGCGGCTGGAGCAAGCTACGTTGCCAGATGGACAACGGCCCATGTCTACCAGCTCATATCCAGCATAAAGAAGGCCCTGAACGTTAAGGGCTTCTCCCTCGTTGAGGTCATCTCCCAGTGTCCCGTCCAGTTTGGAAGGAGGAACAAAATGAAGGAACCTGCAGAGATGCTCCGCTGGTTCCTCAAGAACAGTGTGCCCCTCGCCAAAGCGAAGAAAATGCCTCCGGAGGAGCTTGAAGGCAAGTTTGTCATCGGTGAGTTTGTCACTAGGGAGAGGCCCGAATTCACGGAGGAGATTAACAAGCTTATTGAAGAGGTAGCTGAGCGGTATGGGTTGGGTGATGAAGATGCAGATTAGGTTCGCAGGTATTGGAGGTCAGGGTGTTATCCTCGCCGGGGTTATACTCGGGGAAGCTGCCGCCATAGAGGGGTTGAACGTCCTCCAGACTCAGGATTACGGTTCTGCAAGCAGGGGAGGGCATTCGATAGCGGATGTGATAATCTCGAAGGAGCCGATTTACGACTTCATGGTCACGAAGGCCGATGTCCTTGTTGCCTTGGCACAGCTGGGCTATGACTCAACGAAGGAGGAGCTGAAGGAGGATGGCCTGCTCATCGTAGATACAGACCTCGTGAAGCCCGACCGTGAGCATATAGGCGCGCCCTTCACCCGGCTGGCTGAGGAGAGCACAGGACTGGCTCTGACGGTTAATATGGTTGCCCTCGGCTACCTGATTGCAAAAACAGGAGTTGTCAGGAAGGAGAGCGCCGAGGAGGCCATAAAGAGGAGAGTTCCAAAGGGAACCGAGGAAATCAATATTAAAGCATTTAGAGTTGGTTATAAGGAGGGATTGAGATGAAGTATCCGTTTCCCGTTGGAAGGTCAGACTTCATCCAGGGGGATGAGGCGATAGCAAGGGCTGCAATCCTTGCGGGCTGCAGGTTCTATGCAGGCTATCCCATAACGCCGGCCAGCGAGATTTTTGAGGCAATGGCTCTCTACATGCCCCTTGTTGATGGTGTCTCGATACAGATGGAGGATGAGATTGGCAGCATTGCTACAATAATCGGAGCATCGTGGGCAGGTGCAAAGGCGATGACAGCAACGAGCGGCCCGGGCTTCAGCCTTATGCAGGAGAACCTTGGCTACGCAGTCATGACAGAAACCCCCATAGTCGTTGTGGATGTCCAGAGGGGCGGGCCGAGCACGGGTCAGCCAACCCTGGGCGCTCAGGGGGACGTTATGCAGTCCATATGGGGAACCCATGGAGACCACAGCCTCATAGTTCTAACCCCTGCAACGGTTCAGGAAGCCTTTGACATGACGATAAAGGCCTTCAACCTGGCTGAAAAATACAGAACGCCCGTTGTCCTCCTTACGGACGCCGAAATAGCCCATATGCGTGAGAGGGTTTATACTCCAAATCCTGAGGACATAGAGATCATCTACAGAAAGCTTCCTGCAAACAAAGAGGAGGCCAGATACCCATTCGGAGACATACACGGGGACATGATTCCCCCGATGCCGGTTTTCGGGAAGGGCTACAGGACATACGTCACAGGATTGACGCACGATGAGAAGGGGCGCCCGAAGACCGTTGATGCAGAAGTCCATGAGAGGCTTATCAGGAGGATAATTGATAAGCTTGAGAAGAACAAGGAGGACATTGTCACCTACGAGACTTTTGACCTTGAGGATGCGGAGATAGCGATAATCAGCTACGGGATAGTCGCGAGATCTGCAATAAGGGCTGTGAGGCTCCTCCGCAGAGAGGGAATTAAAGCAGGATTGCTGAAGCTCAACACGATATGGCCCTTTGACTTTGACATGATTGGAAACATAGCCGAGCAGGTCAGAAAGATATACGTTCCCGAGATGAACCTCGGACAGCTCTATCACCTCGTGAGGGAAGGGGCTGATGGAAAGGCAGAGGTTGAGCTGATACCCAAGATAGGAGGGGAGATACATACCCCTATGGACATAATTGAGAGAATCAAGCGAGGTGTGTGAGATGTATTTGAAATCTGCCTATGAGATCAGAAATAAATACCTCCGTAAGGATATGCTTCCGACGATTTTCTGTCCGGGATGCGGCATAGGCTCCGCCCTTCAGTACACCCTCAGGGCGATAGACGACCTCAAGCTTAACCCGGATGAGATAGTGTGGGTGAGCGGCATAGGCTGCTCCTCCCGCGTTCCCGGCTTCGTCAACTTCGATGGCCTGCACACGACCCACGGAAGGGCTTTAGCATTTGCCACGGGCATAAAGCTCGCCAATCCTGACCTCAAGATAATCGCCTTCATGGGCGACGGTGATGCCGCTGCAATAGGAGGAAATCACTTCATACACGCCATAAGGAGGAACCTTGACGTTACAGTCATACTCATCAACAACTTCACCTATGGAATGACCGGCGGACAGGTTGCGCCGACCGCTTTGAAGGGCCTCAAGGGAACAACAGCACCCTACGGCCAGTTCGAGAACCCCTTCGATATAGCCCAGCTCGCGGTCGCTGCGGGGGCAAATTATGTTGCAAGGTGGAGCGTCTTCAACTACCTTCAGGGAATCAACAGCATCAAGAAGGCACTTCAGAAGGAGGGTTTCAGCCTCGTGGAATTCCTTTCGCCATGTCCTGTGAGTTTTGGAAGGAGGAACAGGATGAAAACGGCACCTGAGTTGCTCAGATGGTATCAGAAGATAACCGTGCCCCTCGCCAAAGCGAAGAAAATGCCTCCAGAAGAGCTTGAAGGCAAGATTGTCATCGGCGAATTTGCCGACAGAGATAGGCCGGGTCTTGCCAGAGAATATGAAGAATACAAAAAGAGGGCGAAGAAAATGATGGGGTGGGAAGGATGAGAAGGGAAATGCTCTTCAGCGGATTTGGCGGACAGGGTGTAATCTTGGCGAGCGTTATAGTCGGAAGGGCGGCGGCAGTCTATGAGGGCCTCTATGCAGTCCAGACCCAGGCTTACGGGCCGGAATCAAGAGGCGGGGCGAGCAAGGCAGAGGTGGTCATAAGCGATGAGCCAATTGACTATCCCAAGGCACTGAGCCCGGACTGTGCGGTCTTCTTCTCCCAGGAGGCCTATGACAAGTATCTCGGTCTCGTAAAAGAGGGCGGCATTGCGATAGTCGAGAAAGACCTCGTGCCCCACAGACGTCCCGAACTGGAGGAAAAGCTCAGGGTTTATGCCCTTCCTCTGACCGAGATTGCGGAGGAGACAACGGGGCTAAGCCTGACGATGAACATACTGACAGTAGGTTTGCTCACAAAGCTCTCCGAGATACTCACCGAGGAGTCCATAGAAAAGGCGGTTCTGGATGCGGTTCCCAGGGGAACTGAACAGCTGAACCTAAAAGCCCTCAGGAAGGGCTTTGAGCTGGGAGAAAAGGCAAGGAAAGGGGAGCTTTAGATTTTTCCTTATTCCCCTTGAGATTGAGAATGAAAAAGAAAGTATCAGGCGGCATTCTTCTTCCGGATGTATTCGTCTATTGCCTTTGCGGCTTTTTTACCGTCGCCCATGGCGAGAATAACCGTCGCCTCACCCCTGATGGCGTCACCGCCGGCAAAAACCCCTGGAATGCTCGTCATCAGATTCTCATCAACAACTATCGTTCCGTGCTTTCCTACTTTCAGACCCTTAGTTGACTCCCAGATTATCCTGTTCGGTTCAAGTCCTATGGCTATGACAACCGTATCCGCTTCAAGGGTGACGGTTTCACCCGTTGGCTCTATCTTCCTCTTGCCTCTGGAATCCCTCTCCTCAAGCGGCCGCATCTTCATGAATTTGACGGCTTTAACCCTGTCGTTTTCGTCGCCTATGAACTCCACGGGGGTGAGGAAGAACTCGAACTTAACTCCTTCCTCCTCTGCGTGCTTTATCTCCTCAATTCTGGCTGTCATGTCCTCCCTTCCCCTTCTGTATGCGATTGTAACATCGGCTCCAAGCCTTCTGGCGGTTCTGGCGGCGTCCATTGCTGTGTTTCCTGCGCCTATAACGATGACCTTCTTTCCTACCGCAATTGGAGTGTCGTATTCAGGGAACTTGTATGCCTTCATGAGATTAACCCTTGTGAGGAACTCGTTGGCTGAATAAACCCTGTATAGCAGGATTCCAGGGATGTTGAGAAGCTTCGGCGTTCCAGCGCCAGTTCCGATGAAGACGGCGTCATATTCTTGGAGGAGCTGATCTATTGTGACGGTTCTTCCGACGATGTGGTCTGTTTTTATCTCAACGCCGAACTCCTTGAGCCTGTCGAGCTCGCATTTGACTATATCCTTCGGAAGCCTGAACTCCGGAATTCCGTAGGCCAGAACCCCTCCGGGCTGGTGGAGGGCCTCGAATATCGTGACCTTATAGCCCATCTTTGCAAGCTCTCCGGCGCAGGTCAGTCCGGCCGGCCCGGCTCCTACAACAGCCACCTTCTCCTTCTTCGGCTTAACGCTTCCGACCATCTCCCTGCAGAGCTCCTCGTCTATTCCATTCTCCCGTGCATAGTCAGCAACGAAGCGCTCAAGCTTGCCTATGTCTATGGCATCTCCGACCTTTCCAACAACACAGACACCCTCACACTGATCCTCCTGAGGGCACACCCTCCCTGTAATAGCCGGCAGGGTGTTGTCGTTCCATATAATCCTGAGGGCGCCCTTTATGTCCTCCTCTTTAATCTTCGCTATGAATGCCGGGATGTTTATGTGCACCGGACAGCCCTTGATGCACGGCGCATATTCCGGCGGGCATTGCAGACAGCGCTCAGCTTCCTTTTTGGCAAGCTCAAGGGTGTAGCCGAGGTTGACCTCTACAAAGCCTTTAAGCCTCTCCTCGACGGGAAGCTCAGGAGTCGGAATCCTCTCCTTGATGAGCTTCGGCATTCAGACCACCCCCTTTGACTTCAGATAGCGCTCTTTGGCAATGTTCTGCTCCCTCACAAAGCGGCTGTCCCTCTTGATGACGTCATCCCAGTCGACCTTGTGGGCATCAAACATGGGCCCGTCCCTGCATGCAAACCTGATTTCCCCATCGTAGAGAATTCTGCATGAGCCGCACATTCCGGTGCCGTCGACCATTATCTGCCTCACTGTTACTATCGCCGGAATTCCATACTCCTTAGTGAGCTCCGCTAATTTCTTCAGTGAGCCGAGCTTCCCTCCGCCGAAGACGATATCAACCTTGTCCTTCTCGATAAGCCCTTTCAGAACATCAAGATAGTGCCCCTTGATTCCGCGTGAGCCATCCTCTGTGGTCAGATAGTGTTCATCCGCTACAGGCTTTGCCAGAAACTTCTCGGGATAGGAGTGGGCTTTGTCTTCAAACGTCTGTATCGAAATTGTGTAGTTTCCAGCTTCTTTCATGGCCTTAAGCGTTGCGTAGTTCTCGGCCTGCCCGCAGACAGCATCGGATACAAAAACAACATTGCCGTAGTGCTTGATCTTTATCGGCTTTCCAAGTGGCCCTGCAACTGCATAGAGAGAGTCTCCAACATTAAAGTTGTCCCAGAGGTCAAAGGTGGTCTTCCCATGCCTCCTTATGAACATCCCCAGCCTGCCTGTTTCCCTGTCCGCATAGTAGATAGACATTGGTATCCTTTCTCCCCTTTCATGTATCATCAAAACAACAAACTGGCCAGGCTTCCATGCCTTGGTTACATGGGGTGCTTCAACCTCCATAAAAAAGTCCCTTACGTCGAGTTCTTCCTTGGCTGTAATTCGGTACATAGATGCATCACCTCGAACACGTGTCCAACATTGTTCACCAAATGTTTTGAACAAAGGGTTTATAGGGATTTTCAAAACCAAAGGTTGCAAACCCAATCAAAAATTTTATCAACAGAGGCGTGGAGAGGAAAACATGCTGATAAACGAAACCAAAAAGCGGGTCTGGCATGGGAAGGTCAGGGTAGCCGATACATTCTTCAGGCGTGCCGTTGGTCTGATGTTCAAGCCGAGCATAGACTATGCCCTCGTGTTTCTCCTCCCGGCAGAAACGAGGATGAACGCCTCAATCCACATGTTCTTTATGCTCAGGAGCATAGATGTGATATTTCTCGATTCCTCAAGGAAGGTTGTGGATTTCAGGCTTGCAAAGCCTTGGCGCGTGTATGTTCCTGCCGAGGCTGCGAGATACGTGGTCGAGGGGCCAGTAGGCATGATAAGAGCCCTAGACGTGGGAATCGGCGATGAAATCAGGTGGGTCGTGACGGAGGAGAAGAGAAAGCCGCTCCCATCGCCGCTGGGAATTCCAAAGGATTTAAAGTTCGGGCAGACAAACGGCTCCCTCGGGCTCTCAGGGGCAAAAACAAATGAGGAAAAGGCTTAAAACAGCTTTTTTAAGGTTTCCTTCCACCGCCTTTTGAACATTTCGTGGTTCTCAGATGGCTCGAAGACCCTTTCAATTTCGGGCTTTCTCCATGCTGCTACCGGGTCTTTCTTCTCATTCACGGCCTTTGCGAGCATGAACGTTCCGCAGGCCGAGCCATTAAGCTCCGCAGGCTTTATTATCCTCTTCCCGGAGAGGTCTGCGATGATCTGCAGGAATTCATTGCTCTGCGAGAGTCCGCCGTCTGCCATAACGCCCTCCACCCTCAGCCCTGAGGCACTTTCAAGGGCACTGATGACCTCGCTGCACCTCATCGCAAGCCCCATTATAAGAGCCCTGATTATGTCCTCCCTCCCTGCCCCGAGGCTTATGTTCATGAGAGCTCCTTTAAACTCAGGATGATTGTAGGGGGTTGAGAGACCGGCAA
>WAPO01000118.1 GCA_015520705.1 Thermococcus sp.
CCTTCTATTCAACTCGCCGTGGGTGCTGATACCCCTATTTTTTGTGGCAATTCTTCTCGTGAGCCTCCTCGGGAAAATAACCCTCCGCGAGCAGTACAGGGTTCTGAAGCCACTCTTCCCGATTTTAATAATAACAATCGTTGTCTGGGCCTTTGTCTATGACCCCTGGTATAAGGGAGCGCTGATAGGTGTTGCCTACGGTCTGAGGCTCCTCACATTCGGCCTGGTGGCCTTTGCCCTGCTCATGACAACAACACAGAGAGACCTTATTCTGGGGTTTGTGAAGCTGAAAATGCCCTACGAATACGGATTGACAATGACAATTGCCCTGCGCTACATTCCGACTCTGTATATGCTCGCCATCAACATCATGGACGCCCAGAAGGCCAGAGGATGGGAGATGGAGAAGGGGAACATTTTTGTGAGGATTAAAAAGATGAGCGCTGTTCTTGTCCCGCTCCTAATAGCTTCGATAAAAACCGCCCATGAGCTGAGCATTGCCCTAGAAAGCAGGGCATTTGGGGCCAAAAAGGAGAGGACGTCCCTTTATACGATTGAGATGAAGAAGAGAGACTACGCCGCACTGCTGATAGCGGGCATCGTTCTGGGAATCGCCATCTATGTGCGCTATGGCCTCGGTCTCGGCTACATCAAGCTATACTAGGAAAAGCTTGGCCTTGCTGTCTATCGGAATGCTGTGCTCCCCTATGCTCTTTATAAACTCCGCAGGAGCCTTCAGAATGCTGATGTTCAGCCTGTAGTGGCCGCGGTAGGAGTTCGTCCTCATAACCATAAGAAGCTCGAAGAGTTCAGGAAGAACAAAGAGACGCCTGAACTCGCCCGTCAAATCCAGCTCATTCAGCTCCAGCGTGTTGTGGGAGAGAACCAGCATCAGGCTTTTATCGTCGACGATTTTCCTCAAATCGAGCATGCCCTCAGATGTTATGCCGGTGAGAACAGGAAAATCAGACACAAAAACCAGAGAGCTATTTTCCACGGTTTTCAGCGCATTCAGAAGGTTTTCCATGCTGTAAATTCTGGCGAGGAGGATATCTCTTTTCTCCGTGAGTCTGGAGAGGAGCTTCAGAGAAAAGCTGTTGGCCGGCGCCAGATGGTAAGCCGGGAGTTCAGAATTCAGGGCACTGGCAATTGAGGAATACTGAAGGATGGCATAAGAAAGGGCATCAATTGTTACAACGGCTGCCATGCTGCCCTCCTCAAGAGGGCCAATTAACTGGGTCAGCTCATCAATCAGCTCAACACCTCTGGTTTCATCGTCGTCTGGTTTGAAAAACATCGGCATCACAGAAGGTAACGCGGTTCAGATATTTATATTTTGCCCAGAAAATACCGCAACTTTTTTAAACGGCTCTTTGAGAGTAAAGTCCGATGGGCCCGTAGCCTAGCAGGATAGGGCGCCGGCCTTCTAAGCCGGAGGTCGCGGGTTCGAATCCCGCCGGGCCCGCCATTCTCGAAATAATCGCTTCCATGCGCCTCACCTTCTCCAGGTGTTCTTTGAGGAGCTTATTTGTGAGGGCCGACAGGCTATAGCCCTCTTCTCTGAGACCTCCGACCACTTCTTCATCAAGGTACAAATGAACGCGTGTCTTTCGCCTCTTTTCGGGCTTATCTCGGTTGAGAGCCCTGCTATATGACGGCCCACTATGACCCACTTTGGCCCACCCGTAGGATAATGGCCGGAGGGGAATATTAAGACTGCGGTCATACTCCTCACCATAAATCCTTCAAGTCGCCGATCTGGAATTTCCAGAGCTTGGCTATCGTCTCCATGCGGTTAGAAAAGCCGTCACTGAGAATGTAGGACTTATCAGAGCTGATGCGGAGCATTTTGAGGGCCAGCATCTTCTTAATAACGCGGAAGTAGAGAACCTGGTCGCTCTTATCCTTGAACATCTCTTTGTAGTCGTCAGGGTAGAGCCGGCCGTGTTCCTTGATATGCTCAAGGACTTTGAGGGCCACTTCGAGGCTCCTGCCGTCAAAGATTAATTCAAGGGGATTATCTGCCGGCTCGTAGGTGGGGATTTTGAGGGCGACATAGTCGGGAAGTTTTCTTCGCCTCGGCATACTAACACCACCTTTTAATTCGCTATCACACCTAAAATATTATTCTTCAGGTTCTGCTCACAGAGTTGGGGGTTATAGTAACAGTTCTTGTTAGTATGAGGGGTTTGGTGGGAATTGGGGTTGGTCATCCGAGGAAGATGTTTTGGAAAGAATGATAATATACGGGAGTTGTTAGTATCCCTGTTAACATACGTATGAAAGTTAATATTCATGTTCTCACCTTCACCCATCTGTCGAGAGAACTCACTTGTCTCTTTACCTCCTCTGTAACAATCTCGGGCACAATGTTCTTTGCCGCTCTCTTAGCCATGTAGTAAATATGCAAGTTTATCATAACATCAAGAGACTTCGCTGGAGGGAAGTACTTCGAGGGGACGATGAGCTTTGCGAGCTCCTCGTTCCAGATGACCCATCCAATGCCTTCATATGAGAGCAGTAGCAAGTCGTCGAAATCGAGATGAACCCATCTCGTTGCGATGTACATATAATCAACAAACTCCCTCCTCGCAACAGCCTGTCTTACAACCTTCTTTACATCACCTTCCTTGAACTCAACACCGATCCACCTGCTGAAGGTATCATGCTTGTGAATAAGGTGAATCACAAGGTCAAACTCAAATCTATTGTTTCCTTGCTTGATAACACGATGGGGGTAAAGCTGGACATCTTGATAATCGTCGCTCTTCATGTGGTACCTCAGAATCTCATTGACAACCCCTAATGCATTAGCCTCCTCATTGTAGCCGTTCTCTTCGAGCCATTTCCCATATTCCTCAAGATTCACCGCCACCACGCTCCTCTTTCTCATTCGCCTTTGCCATCTTTTCACACGCATCTCTAAACTCACAGATTTCACAGTGTTCACTGTAATATTCGGTAGAAAGCCCAAAGCACTCTGGAAGCTCGTCTTCTTCCTCTTCCTCATGCTCCTCGAGGTAATCCCACCACTCCTCCTCGTCAATGATGTATATTGTGTCCCCAATCCGGACTGGCTTCTTGCGTTTCAACTCATCCAACTCAATCTCATCGAACTCCTCCATCACCCGCGCCCCCCTTTTAGGAGAAGCTCTAAGTCAGTCCTGAGATCCTCTAAGCTCTTCGATACAATGAGATCATCCATGTCTAGAATCGCGTAATAATCCCGCCTTGGGCCGTCATGCCGCTTCTCAAAGCGAGGTTTCACATTCAGCACGTCGAACAGGACAAACTTTTCTCCACCAATGCTAACAAAGTAATAAAGAGGGACCTTCAGCATTCTGGCAACGCGGCGAATCCTGAGGAACTGTCCACCATTCAACTCCAACTCTCGTCCTTCGACAGTTCTCGGGCTCTTGAACTTTAACTCAAAAGCTGCTAGAACCTCCTCGTCCTTAAAGCGCCCAAACTTATCATAACGCGGCTTGAAAATCAAGGAATCCACATCAGTCATCTTGTACTGCCTGTAAAACAAGTGCTCAATGAGCCTGCTAAAGTACATCCTATTCCGCCCATCCTTGATAAGCCGCTCCATGTAATCAAAAGCAGGATCATAATACGAAGGCCCTGCTTCTACCAACGTGTGAACCATAGTAGCCCTGGAAGCCATTCTTTAACCCCTCCATCTCCTTATCTTCAAGACTTTCTCTTCCCTGTCCCACAGTGGTTTAAAGCCGAGGAATTCCTTGAACGCCGCAACAAATCCTTTGTACTTCTCGTAAGGTACCCTCCTGCGGAGTTTAACCTTATAATACTCGCCGGCGATGATGATTTTTGTTGGAATGTCCTGTTGCTCAAGGAAG
>WAPO01000119.1 GCA_015520705.1 Thermococcus sp.
ATTCTTGGTTCCATTCCAAAAAACCTATTAACCCCGCGGCAAACTATTCTCGGTGTTGCCGATGAACAAGGTCGAAAGAACGCTGGTTATTCTAAAACCCGATGCCGTCGTTAGAGGACTTATTGGGGAAATAACAGCCCGTCTTGAAAAGAGAGGGCTTAAAATCGTTGGAATGAAAATGATATGGATAACGAGGGAGCTTGCTGAGAAACACTACGAGGAGCACAGGGGAAAGCCCTTCTTCAAGCCGCTGATTGACTATATCACAAGGCCCCAAGCGTCGTCATGGTCGTCGAAGGGCGCTATGCTATAAGCGTCGTCAGGAAGATGGCCGGTGCCACAGACCCGAAGGATGCCGAGCCGGGGAGCATAAGGGGCGACTACGGCCTCGACGTCGGGGATGCTATATACAACGTCATCCACGCCTCTGACAGTCCCGAAAGTGCTGAAAGGGAGATAAACCTATATTTCAGCCCGGATGAGATATTTGAATACTGGAAGGCCGCGGACTGGTTCTATCACACCCACGCAGAGAAAAAGAGGGAGTATATGGACAAAATGGAGTAGTTCAAATCTTTCTCATTCTCTTTTCAGTATCCGTCATGAGGTCTTCTTGGTAAGTTCTGTAGCACGCTTAAGTGCCCCTTTATATCCCAGTCCCGTTTACATCCAAATGCGGCAGTTCTAAAACGAGAGAGCAGAGATTAAAGGGACAGCGAGCACCTCAGGATCCAGTTACCTGTCCCGCAGTATCAAAGAGATTTTTAATCCTTGCGCCGAACCATTTAAAAACTCCACAGTGAGTTTAGGCTTAGAGGTGAGAGAAATGAAGAGGATCAGGCAGCCGATCATAGCCGTTCTCGGTCATGTGGACCACGGGAAGTGCCTCCTCCCGGGGGAGAGAGTGGTACTCCCAGACTCGGGAATGGTAACCCTGAAGGACTTATTTGAGAGAGGCAAGGAAACGGTTGAGAAAGACCATGAGCGGGAGATAAGACTTCTCGGAGAGGCCGTAATTGGTGCAGTGGGCGATGGGAATCTCTCCCTTATTAAGAGTCCCTACGTGTGGAAGGTGATGCACAGGGGCAGGATCATCAGGGTAAATCTCAAGAACTGGCATGGCATTGGGGTAACCCCAGAACACCCATTCCTGACCACAAGGGGATGGGTGAGGGCAGATCAGCTTAAACCGGGAGACTACATTGCAGTTCCAAGATTCATCCATGGAAACGAGGATAAAGGGGTATTTAGCTCGTATGTCATTTCAAAGATTTCGGACGAATGGCTCATAGCGAGGCTCGATGAGAATGGCCTAAAGAAAGCAGAGATGACGTTTAGAGGGGAAAAAACTTACAAGGTGAAAAGGAATGTCTTCCGCGCGGAGGACATCGAAAATATCGGCTGGGAGCATGTTGAGAGAATAGCCTTCACACCGAGAATCCACCGCTCCGGCAAGCCCATCCATTACATAAAGCTCCCCAGAACTGACGAGGAGTGGAAGGCTATCTTCTACTTCGCCGGAGTGATGTTCGGAGACGGAAGTCAGGAGAAGATAGCGAACAACGACGTTGAGGTCTTCGAGAAGCTGAAGGGGATTGAAAGTCTCGGGGTTGAGCTGAGGCGCGTTAAGAGGAAGACCTCATGGGAGATTGAGATAAGAAATGGCAAGAACGCTCTTCTCCGTCTCTTCAAGCATCTCTTCGAGTTCCCGGAGGAGAAGAAGGCGCACAGGATGAGAGTGCCCAACGTTCTCTTCATGACCCCCAGGGAGTATGTGGCCGAGTTCCTCAGGGGATACTTTGATACCGATGGTTACGTGAGCCTTAAAGACGCCAGAATCGAGGTGACGAGTGCGTCGAGGGAGTTCCTTGAGGATCTCTCGCTGGTTCTCCTCCGCTACGGAATAGTTTCTAAAATTTACCGCTCGGAATACACCACGCTCGTCATTTCCGGAAAGAGGAACCTCCTCGCCTTCGAGAGGCACATCGGCTTCACGGTGAAGGATAAGAAGGAGAGGCTCAAACGGATCATAGAAAAGAGCAGGAAAAGTGAGTCCTACCCGATCTTCGAGGAACTAAGGAGGCTTAGACTGCTCTTTGGCTTCACGAGGACGGAACTCAACTCATTTGTTCCGTTCTACGGCAAGTACGAGGCTGAGGAAGCGCCGAGCTATGAAACGCTGATGAAAATCCTAAATGCCATCGAGAAAGGCTCACCAACGCTCCAGCGCAAGCTCGCAGTCCTTGAGGGACGTTCAAGGGACTACAACTACCTGAAAGCCCTTGAGAGGGACGGCCTGATCAAAGACGGCAAGCTAACCGAACTCGGAAGGGAACTGCTCGAAGTGTGGCGCAACAGGGAGTTTGACTCAAGGGATGTAGCCTACATTCGCAACATCGCCGAGAACTTCGTTTTCATCCCAGTTGAGACCATCGAAGAAGAGGAATACGACGGCTACGTCTATGACCTCACAACTGAAACACACAACTTCGTGGCCAACGGCATACTCGTTCACAACACTACTCTCCTCGACAGGATAAGGCACACGAACGTCGCCGGGAAGGAAGCCGGCGGAATAACCCAGCACATTGGTGCGACCGAGGTTCCAATTGAGGTCGTGAGGGAGCTGGCAGGCCCGCTCATCAAGCTCTGGAAGGGCGAGATAAAGCTTCCAGGCCTGCTTTTCATTGATACACCCGGCCATGAGGCTTTCACAAGTTTAAGGGCAAGGGGAGGAAGCCTTGCTGATCTGGCAATCCTCATAGTGGATATAAACGAGGGCTTTCAGCCGCAGACGCTGGAGAGCATTGAAATTCTGAGAAGAAACAGGACGCCCTTCATAGTAGCGGCGAACAAGATAGACAGAATAAAGGGCTGGAAGGTGAAAGAGGACGAGCCTTTCCTCATCAATATCAAAAAGCAGGATCAGCGGGCTCAGGGAGAGCTTGAGACGAAACTCTGGGAGCTTATAGGCAAGTTCTACGAGATGGGCTTTCAGGCAAACCGCTTTGACCGCGTTCAAAACTTCACGAAGGAGCTTGCAATAGTGCCAATTTCAGCCAAATACGGGATAGGCGTCCCCGAGCTTTTGGTTCTCATAGCTGGCCTTTCCCAGAAGTACCTCGAAGAGAAGCTCAAGATCGAGGTTGAGGGGCCCGCGAGAGGGACGATTCTCGAAGTGCGCGAGGAGCTCGGTCTCGGAACGACCATAGACGTCATAATCTACGACGGAACTCTGAGAAAGGATGACACGATAGTCGTCGGCGGAAAGGATAAAGCAATAGTTACGAAAATCCGCGCCCTGCTCAAGCCTAAGCCCCTCGACGAGATACGCGATCCAAGGTTCCGCTTCGATCAGGTGGATGAGGCAACGGCAGCAACAGGTATAAAGATAGCCGCGCCCGGCCTTGAGGAGGCTTTAGCCGGCTCGCCAGTCATAGCAGCCCGCTCCGAGGAGGAGATCGAAAAGGCCAGAGAGGAGATTCTAAGCCAGATAAAGAGCGTTGTCATAAGCACGGATAGGGTTGGGCTCGTGGTTAAGGCCGACACAATAGGGAGCCTTGAGGCACTGAGCAAGGAGCTTGGCGAAAAGAACATCCCGATAAGGAAGGCAAACGTGGGCAACATAAGCAAGACCGACGTTATGGAAGCTTTGAGCGTCAGGGAGGAGGAAGAGAAGTACGGCGTAGTCCTCGGCTTCAACGTTAGGGTCAATGAAGACGCCGAGGAGGTGGCAAAAGCTAAAGGTGTCCCCATCTTCGTCGGGAACATCATCTACAAGCTCATAGAGGACTACGAGGCGTGGGTGAAGGCCGAGGAAGAGAAGAAGAAGCGTGAGCTGCTCAGCAAGGTAACCTTCCCGGGGGTTATCCGCCTGTATCTAGATGAGCGCTACGTCTTCAGGAGGAGCCACCCTGCGATAGTCGGTGTCGAGGTCGTTGAAGGGAGGATAAGACCCGGCGTAACCCTTATCAAGCAGAACGGCCAGAAGGTGGGAACGATAAAGTCCATCAAGAGCAAGAGCGACTTTGTTCAGGAGGCCAAGAAAGGCGACGCCGTGGCAGTGGCGATTGAGGGGCCGATAGTCGGCAGGCACATCCATCCCGGCGAGACGCTCTACGTGGATTTGAGCAAGAACGATGTGGTAATCCTCGCAAAGCAGCTCAAGAACGAGCTAGACGAGACGGACATAAAGGCTCTTAAGATGACGGCGAAGGTGAAGGCCCAGAAGGATCCCTTCTGGAAGGCTGTTTGAGTCCCTAACCTCCCTATAATTTTCCTTTGAATGTCAGCCCATTGAAATCCTCCAGATCCCAAACCAACCAGCCTTCCGCCCCAAGCTCTTCTTTGTCCTCAACCTTTTTGGCAACCAGCCCGTAGCTTTTCTCCCAGCCTTCCATCCCAACGAGTTCCGCCTTTCTCTTCAAATCCTTCAAAATTCCCCTTGTCTCCTTTTTGCTCAGCTCCTTCCACTTAACCTCAACAAACAGGGCTTTTCTCTCCCTCTCGTTCAAAGCCACGAGGTCAATCTCCTCCCCCCTGTGCCACCAGCGGCCGATTTTTGTGAAGCGGAAGCCCGTGAGCTTTAAGAAAACTTCCGGATTTCTGACGAGTTTCTCAAAGACGGAACCCATGTAGGCGTTAAAGTCGCCCTTTGAGCGCTCCCAGACCTCCTCAGCGAGGCCTGCCTCAAGGTAGCCCTTGTTTGGCAGCA
>WAPO01000120.1 GCA_015520705.1 Thermococcus sp.
CCTCAGGGAAGTTCTTAGTCTCCTGTCCAAGTACGATGTTGTTGATATCCAAAATGCCCCCATAACCCTCGAAGAGGTGTTCGTGCAATTATGCAAAAAACAAAAGGGCTGAGTTTGCTTACAGGGCCTTCCTCAGGAAGTACTCATGAACCATTGTATCCTCTGTCAGCTCCGGATGGAAGGCAAGCCCGATTACGCTCCCCTGCTCGACGGCAACAGCTTCGTCACCGTGCCATGCTATAGGCCTTGCATCTCCGAAGATTTTAACTATGCGTGGCGCCCTTATGAAGACCCCTGGGAAAGGCTCATCATCAAAGGCTAGCCTCAGTGGTGCCTCAAAGCTGTCAACCTGCCTCCCGTAGGCGTTCCTGCTCACCCTGACGTCGAGAAGTTCCAGAAAACGCTGTCCGGGAACTGCCCCATCAACCTCCTTTGCGAGGAGTATCAGCCCTGCACACGTCCCCATTATTGGAAGCCCGCTTTCACCAAGCTCCCTGACTCTATCAAAGAGACCGTTCTTCACCATAAGCCTCGAAATTGTTGTACTCTCCCCGCCTGGAATTATAAGACCGTCAATGCTCTCAAGCTGTTCCGGCTTTTTAAGCCAGAAGACATCACCATCAACGCCGAGCTTTTTCATGGCATTCTCAACAGCTTGGATATGCTCGCTTACAGCTCCCTGAACACCTATAACACCGATTCTCATACACCTCTCTCCTCCAGGCGCACCTCAAGCTTCTCGACCTCAATCCCGTGCATCGGCTCTCCGAGGTCTTTGCTGATTTCCGCTATTACCTCCGGCTCATCGTAGTGGTTAACTGCCTCTACTATTGCCCTCGCCATTTTGGGCGGGTTTGAGCTCTTGAATATGCCGCTGCCTACGAACACTCCATCCATCCCCATCTGCATCATTAAAGCTGCATCCGCCGGAGTGGCAACACCTCCAGCGGCGAAGTTGACCACGGGCAGCCTTCCGAGCTTTCTTATCTCCAGCAGAACCCGATAGATTCCCTCCGTGATGTCCCTGTAGGTGTATTCCTCATAAACCGGCTCGGTCTCCAGTATCTTCGGTTCGAGACCGCTTATTTCTCTGAGCTCTCTGGCGAGCCTCAGATACGGCTCGGCAAACTTCTCCGCTACACTGTAAATCTGCTCTTCAGTCATCCTCTGAAGGAGCCTGATGTTTTCATTCACAAGATGAACGTGCCTGACAGCCTCGATTATGTTTCCTGTTCCGGCCTCACCCTTCGTTCTTATCATCGCAGAGCCTTCCCAGATTCTCCTGACGGCCTCTCCGAGGTTCCTTGCACCGCACACAAAGGGAACATTAAACTTTCTTTTATCCACATGGAAGTAGGGGTCTGCAGGCGTCAGAACCTCGCTCTCGTCTATCATATCAACACCCAGAGCCTCCAGAGCGAGAGCTTCGGCGTAGTGCCCTATCCTTATCTTTGCCATCACGGGAATCGTCACAGCATCCATAATCTCCTGAATCTTCTTGGGGTCTGCCATCCTCGCAACCCCGCCGGCCTTTCTTATATCCGCCGGAACCCTTTCAAGGGCCATAACCGCCACGGCCCCGGCGTCCTCTGCTACTCCTGCCTGCTCGGCGTTTGTAACATCCATTATAACTCCGCCCTTGACCATCTTGGCAAACCCGCGCTTCAGTCTTTCAGTCCCCTTCATTTCTATCACATCAAACCTCCCCATGGCAACCACCTTCAAGCTATGTATTTCAATTATATTCAAGTCAAAACTTGAATATAAGCATTACTACTGAAATTCACCGGAGCTGCCGACAAAAGTTCGGCAGTCAAAAGAAAGGTAGAAAAATCACTTCAAAACTTCCAGACTTACATCAAAGTTCTTCACGCTGTGCGTTAGAGCCCCGAGGCTTATGACATCGATGTCGAGCTTCGCATAGCTCTGAATGTTCTCCTCGGTTATGCCGCCGCTCACCTCGATTTTAACTCTCTCGCGCAGGCCTTCGCGCTTTAGGGCCTCAAGAACCTCTTTAATCCGCTCCGGCGTCATGTTGTCGAGCATTATCACATCGGCCCCAGCTCTTGCAGCTTTTAGAGCGTCCTCAAGGCTCTCTACCTCGACCTCAACGACCTTATAAATGGAGAATGCCTTTGCACGCTTAACAGCCTCTTCAAGCGGCACCAGCGCCAGATGGTTGTCCTTTATGAGTATGGCGTCGCTCAGCGAGAAGCGGTGGGGCTCACCGCCTCCGAGCATTATGGCTTTTTTATCGAGGGGCTTTAACAGCGTCTTCCTCGTTCCGGCAACCCTTACATTTGGATTAACGGCTCTAACCTTTTCCATGAGCCTTCTCATCTGAGTGGCTATGCCGCTCATCCTGCCGATGATGTTTAATGCCGTCCTCTCGACAAGCAGAATTTTTCGTGCGTTGCCCTCAAGTTCAATCAGCACATCGCCTTTCTTCACCTCATCGCCGTCCCCGGCTTTGAGCTCAGTTTTAATGCCGAAGTGCTCAAAGAGGGCTTTTGCCTCCTCAAGGCCCGCTATAACTCCGTCTTGCTTTGCTATAATCACCGCTCTGGCTTCTGAATCCTCCGGGATAACGGTTTCGCTCGTGATGTCGCCGAAGGGGGCATCTTCCTCCAAAAAGCGGAGAAGGTATTCAATGGGGATCACCTTGTCTCACCTTTGATAGGATTCCACTGCGAGCTTTATTTCGTTTTCTGTGGGGAGACCAAAATGAAACTCATTCTTATTTTCTTAATCTCCACGCCAAAAGAAGCACGATAACCGCAATCCTCATTGCGGCCAGATACCTCCTTTTTAAGGAACGCCCTCTTAGGAACTCAACGATACGAATGCCCTTCCATCGAAGTATGTCAGTCTCTTCCCGTCAGAGAGCCGTTGCCACAGTCCGCTGTTTTTGGTTTAAAGGACAACTTGAAAGCCTTCCCATTGTAATGTAGGACGCTTCTGTTTTCGATCTGTTGTGTTTAGAAATAGTGGGTTCTTAACAGGGGTTCTCCCCTTAAAAATTAACAGTGGCCAGTTCTGCCTGCATACTGGCGTCAGATTGGTGGCGTTATCAACCTCTGTAACACCTTCAGGGGAGATTAGTAAATAGCTGAGGGTCTTTTTCTTTAGATACCATCCGGTTGAAGAGTTCCAAGATGCCCAGTACCTATACTTCCGGACGACCCATTTTCCATCGTAGCTTCCAAGGAGCGAGAAGGAGATGTTCTCGCTGGCTGGTATTGAATCGAGGAAAACCAACCTGTAATTGCCCGTCGTGTTGATGATTCCCAGGTAGAATTTCCCGGTTGTTTCGTTGTAAAAGGCCACGCTCACCCAATTATCAACCAGAGTCGCAAAGTGAGTCCCGTTGAAACACGCCCCACTCCACCCCACAGAGAGGTTTCCAAAGGTTATGTTCTTCATTCGAATTCCTGAAGAGGATAGGGTGATAAGGCGAAGGCTGGTTATGTCAGTGTCAAAGTTGGTATAGCCAACTAAATAGCCATGAGGAACCACCTGAAGATTCCCCACGTAACATCCCGAATGAACACAGATTGTGGAATAACTCCTGTCATCATTTAGAATTTGATAAACCGTGTTGTTCACTACTGTATACCAGTCATAGCCCCTCATCTGGCAGGAATCCCACGGCTGGAATAAGAGGTAAAACTCTCCGTTCCAGTAAATCTCAAGGGTATCACCGCAATCTGTCACTCCATTGAAATCACCCAAATGATGAAGTTTGCCGTCGTAAGTGTACAGCTGGATATCAGGGGCAGAGTACACGTCGGATAAGTTCTGGTACATGAGCACCCTATTGCCAGTGGAGTGAATGAAGGTTAAATTTAGGAAAGTGGCGTTCAAAAGCCTGAAACCCACATCAGGCTCGAAAAACCAGAGTTGAGTGGTGTTGTTGGAATTATGAGTCAAAGCCAGAAAACCATCATGATAATGGATTGCTCCTATTACTTTAAAAGGCTCAGCGCTAACGAAGGGAAGAGAAACAAGGAGGAAGAGAAGAAAAAGCACAGAAGATTTATGCATCGATTCACCACCCAGGGCAGTTCTCTCTCATGTACCCAAAAGTGCTCCCTCTTTTATCAAAATAGTATGCCCTATCAGACCATACGTAACCTAAGGCCTCCCTCTGAGCCTTCACATAATCACAGGCATAATTTTTGGCATCATTATTAACCCTAACGGTACCATCAGCCTCCATCTCTATGGAGACATTTGAAGGCATGTATTCATGTATCGTTTTCAGAATTTCCACCAAAAGGGAATACGTATAAGGTACTCCCCCTCGTATGAGGATGTTGTCTTTTCTCATAAAATAATATCCCGGCTGAATAAAAACATTATTGAAGTAGTTTGCTATATTTGGAACGTCTGTCTCGTAAGCTACAGCCTCTAAAACGTCCTCTTCTGAGGAAAAGTCTCTGCTAACAAAGAGACTTCTCAAGCTCGGTATCCAGATAAACTGGTAATCTACTCCATATTCTCTCCTGTTTTCCACTATCCTGCCCCAGATGGTTTCTATTGTGTACCTGCTCAACTTTCCCTCTTGGATATACCTTATGTTCTCAAGCGACCAGTAAAAGCCTTTGAGCCAAGCACTGCCTTCACCAGCGACCCCATCAATCCAGCCAAGCCAGTAGTCTAGGGGACGTGCTTTTTTACCCCCTTCAGGAGGGACGTAAAAGTAAGGTATCTCAACGATGTAGTTTCTGTTATGCAACCACTGGTTCTCTATCATATCTACTAGCTCCCCAGCATCGTTGTAGCCATCATCGTAACTTGGTCCGGAGTATTTGGCAGTTTTTCCTTCAGTCCCGTTATAGCCTCCATCAGTGACAACTATGTAGTCAAACTTCTGGTCGTTCCAGTCGCTTATTCTCACGTACTCTGACCCATTCCACTTGTAATACCACAATCCCCAAGTCGTCATTTAAATCACCTCTAGAATTATCATTGAAAACTTTTGTCAGTTGTATATAAGCTTTTCTGTCAAAAGTATTTCCAGCATGTGTTTTACAGATTCCCCCAATAACAAACATACAAAAGAGCATCAAAAAGTTCTTACAGAAATCAATGTTCAAAAGGGATTTAAAAACAATCAAAAAGCTCAGCTCATCTCAAGCATCCTCTCGATGGCCTTCCTTGCTTTTTCGGCAATCTCTTCGGGCACTTCAATTTCGTATTTTTCATCCCTGAGGGACTCGTAGATGTGCTTGAGCGTGATCGACTTCATTCCAATGCAGAATGCCTCTTCCTTCGCGGGATAGAACTTTTTGTCGGGATAGAGCTTCTGCAGGCGGTAGCACATCTCCTTTTCCGTAAAGACGACCCACTCGTCGTGCTGACAGGCGTTTCTAACCATTCCGCCGGTTGAGACTATCAAATCCGCCATCTCCTGCACTTCCGGATTGCACTCGGGGTGGACCATGAGCCTTGCGTTTGGGTGCTCCATCCTAGCGCGCTCAACGTCTTCAACCGTAAATTTCCTGTGGACATAGCAGTGCCCGCCTTCCGGGATTGGGATAATTCTTTTGCCTGTTCTCTTTTCCACGTAATATGCCAAATTGTTATCGGGCCCAAAGATTACCATGTCGGCGTCGAGCTTTTCTACGATTTTGGCAGCATTTGCTGAGGTAACGGTTACATCGGCATATGCCTTGGTCTCGGCGGTGGTGTTCACATAGAGAACGACGGGAGCGTCTGGATACTTCTTTTTAGCCTCAAGGATGTGTTTAACCTTCAGCATGTTTGCCATCACGCACGTTGCCCTCCTCGTTGGGAGGAGCACCTTTTTGGTTGGATTCAGGATTTTGGCAGTCTCCGCCATAAAGTCAACGCCCGCAAAGAGTATAATGTTGGCATCGACATTCACCGCCTTCCTCGCCAGCTCAAGGCTGTCCCCGAGGAAGTCGGCTATATCCTGAACCTCCGGAAGCTGGTAGTTGTGAGCTAAGATTATCGCGTTTTTCTCATCTTTCAGCTTTAAAATCTCCTCAACCAGATCCATCCCCATCACCTTGATTAAAGCTCTTCGCGGAATGTTATAAAAGTTTGCAGCCTTAAAGCACCAGAGTTATGTACAGAACCCCTGTAACAAACAGAAGGACTGCGGGTATCAACATTTTCCTGTACACCCTTCCAAGCTCCGCTTTGTAATATTCGGCGGAGAAAACGAGGCACAGATGAACGGGGCTGAAGAGCATGCCCATGTAGCCGCTCAGATAGGCGAGGGCTATTTTATCGAAGCCCGTGAAGAAGGGCAGCAGAAGCGGGAACGTCATGCCCACGTAGGCAAAGCTTATCCCTGTCATCAGGCCCACCAGAAATGGGGTTGTTGTTATTACGAGCACGATTGGAAGGCTTAGCTCAAGTATAGCTCTCGGCAGGGTTTCAACGGCGCCCGTGCTCTGGAGGAGGTATTTAAAATACATCACAGCGATGAGGAGGAACACGATTTTTGGCTGGAGGGCGTGTTTTATGATTTCCCTTTTGCTGACCCTCATGAAATGCGGCACCAAGGCAGATAGGAACCCGATTAGGGCCCCATAAACCATATCGTAGCCCAGAACGACGGATATGATGATTATTATGAGGATTGGGTAGGTGGTCTTTATCAGGAGCTTCAGGCCTAAAGCTCTGTTCCCTTCGGAGCTTCCGTAGTCCTTCACGGGCCGTATAAGGAGGAAGTAACCTACTGTAATCATCAGGAGGGTCAGGGGAAACATCTTCATGCTGAACTCCCTAACGCTCACCCCCGTCACCGCAGAGGCAATTATTATCGCCTGATACATCGGCCATGAGTGCTCCCAGACATGCCTGAACCAGTAGTTTATGAGTGTCTCCTCCTCCGGATTTAGATTGAGCCTGTTTGCCACCTCCTCGATCATCGGGGCGGAGACGAGGGCCCCCGCAGGCATCGGCATCAGGCCTATGAGGGCCGGAAGCATCGCGAGGGAGTACTTTGCATTCGGAAAGAGCTCTTTGATTGCAGCCTCCATGTCTCTTAGATAGCCGATCTGGGAGAACACCGATGTCAGAGCCATTATGAAGACTATTATGAGGATCAGCCTAACGGTTTCCCACGAGGTGGAGGACACGTAGAGCGCCCTGAGAAGGCCTGCAGGACTCACCCTGAAGAGCAGGCCAAGTATGACCGAGCCCGCAAAGATTGAAATCCCCACGTTGATTTTGAACCTGATCATGATTATGACCACTGCAAAGGACAGCAGGAGGTAGAGGAGATCCATTGGTCTCACCGAGATGTTAATGTGTAGATAAATATTTTAACGGTGGAAGGTTTATAAAACTAGCTCCAGAAGAGAGGCCTCTCAAATTCCTTCCTTGGATGCGGAAAATCTTCCCTGAAATGAGCGCCCCTGCTTTCCTCCCGGATCAGGGCGTTTTTCAGTATTCCTCTGGCCAGAAGCTTGAGCCTTGTGTCGGCATCTATGCCCTCAAGCCCCTTAAGGCCCTCCTTAAGGCTTTCTCCATTCCTGACTATTCCAGCATACCTCCAGAGCAGCTCCCTGAGAGCTCCAACATCTCCGGGCTCCTCTCCTGAATATTCAATCTCGGGGGTTTCCCTCACCCTTGGCCTGTCCCTGCAGATTGTCCTCACGACCTCAAGGCCCGAGACCACGCACTCTAGCAGAGAGTTGCTCGCCAGCCTGTTAGCACCGTGGAAGCCATTGCTTGCAGCCTCTCCGATCGCATAGAGGTTTTTGACTGCAGTCCTGTACCACAGGTCAACCGCCACTCCTCCGATTGAGTAGTGCGCTATTGGGAAGACAGGTATAAGGTCTTTTTCAGGGTTTATGCCCTCCTTCCTCAGGAAGGCGTATATCTGCGGGAACCTGCCCCTGAAGTCCTCTATTCCCGTGGCGTCGAGAAAAACCTTCTTTCCCTTCTGCAGCTGGCGGTAGATGGCCCTAGCAACGACATCCCTCGGCTCAAGCTCGTTGACGAACCTCTCCCCGTCCTCGGTTACCAGCTTCGCCCCCGCACCCCTGACCGCTTCGCTCACAAGCTTCACTCCATCTCTTCCAATGAATCCCGTCGGATGGAACTGGACAAATTCTAAATCCCTCGCAGGCGCTCCCTTCAAAACCGCATCCCCTATGAGGGTTCCGAGATTTAGTTCGGAGCCGGCTGTGTATTTGAAAAGCGCCGTGTAGCCTCCTGCGGCGAGAACGCTGGCATCGAATCTCATAAGCTCCCCGTTGAGGAAAACCCCGTATGCTCTTTTCTCCCTCACCGCCAGAGCCTCGGCAAGCCCCTGAACGAAATTCACGCCGAGTTCCTTTGCCCTTACATAGAGAAGGGTTGTCATGTGCTTCCCTGTCTCGTTTTTAATCGTGAAAACCCTCGGGAAGCTGTGGCCGCCCTCAACCTCATTGCCTTCAAACTCCAGACCGAGGCTCATCAGAAATGAATATGCCTCCGAGGACTTGCTCACCACATTCCAGACTACCTCCTCATCGTTCAGATACCTCCCGGCCCTGATTGTATCGAGAACATGGGATTTCAGGGAGTCCCCTTCGAGGACAGGCAGCGCAATGCCCGCCTGAGCTAAATAGGAGTTGCTGTTCTTTATTCCTTCATGGATGAGGGTTACATCAAAACCCTTTCTTGCCAGAGCTATCGCCGCGGTTAATCCAGCTATTCCTCCCCCGATTATGCCAACTTCCGTCATCTTCACCGCCTGAGAGAAAATCCTGCCAAGTGCTTATAATCTTTCTCAATCCGCGCGGCAAAATGAAAAGGAGGATTATTTTCCAACTGGATAGTTTGGAGCCTCATTTGTTATGAATATGTCGTGGGGATGGCTCTCCTGATAGCCTGCATGCGTGATTATCACGAACTCTCCCTTCTCCTTGAGTTCCTCGATTGTCGCTGCACCGACGTAGCCCATTCCTGCCCTGAGGCCGCCTATGAGCTGGTAGAGAACCTCGCTCAGGCTCCCCTTGTAGGGGACAACTCCCTCAACGCCCTCTGGAACAAACTTCTGCGTTTTCATATGTCCTTTCTGGTAATAGCGCTCTGCTCCTCCCTTCATCATTGCACCGAGCGAACCCATCCCGCGGTACTGTTTGTATCTCCTTCCGTTTATGACAACCTCCTTGCCCGGTGCTTCCTTTGTTCCTGCCAAAAGGGAGCCGAGCATTACAGCATCTGCCCCTGCCGCTATGGCCTTAACTATGTCCCCAGAATAACGGATTCCCCCGTCGGCTATCACATGGAGGCCGTATTCCTGAGCCCTGTCTGCAACCATCGCTATGGCCGTAACCTGCGGAACGCCAACGCCCGCAACGACCCTCGTTGTACAGATGCTTCCCGGCCCGATGCCCACCTTCACCGCGTCGGCAAAGGTCAGGTCATCAACGGCCTTTGGATTGGCGATGTTTCCGACGATTAGATCAGCATCAACAGCCTTCCTTATCTCCTTCATGGCTTTTATTGCCCTGAGGTTGTGGGCATGGGCCGTGTCTATCACTATGACATCAGTGCCTGCTTTATCGAGAGCCTTTGCCCTCTCAAGGTCAAAAGGCCCCACAGCAGCCGCTACCAGCAGATCACCGTTCCCGTCCCTGACCGCGTTCTTATACTTGCGGCGCATCATGAGATCGCTCATCGTGATCAGCCCGAGGAGCCTTCCATTCCTGTCGACAACCGGGAGGCGGTCGATTCTGCTGTCAAACATTATCCTTAGAGCTTCATCAACCCCCACATCCTCGCCAACTGTTATCAGCTCACGCGTCATGAGCTCCCTGATTTTCTGCCCTTCCTTGGCCGCTATGTCCTTCTTTGTTATGATGCCGACTATCCTGCCGTTTTCCACAACAGGCAGACCGTCTATGTCGTTCTTTTCCATCAGAAAGAGGGCATAATCCAGCGTCTCATCTGGGCTCACGGTTATTACATCCTCCACTATGAACCTCTCGGCGCGCTTGACCCTCCTGACCATATCCGCCTGCTCCTTGATGCTCATGTTTCTGTGAATTACACCCAGTCCTCCCTCACGGGCCATGGCAATTGCCATCTCCCACTCAGTAACGGTGTCCATGGCGGCGCTCAGAATCGGTATATTGAGCCTGATGTTCGGGCTTATCCTCGTCGACACATCGACATCCTTTGGTTCAACTTCAGTTGGCTGTGGAATCAGAAGAACGTCATCAAATGTGTAGCCTTTAACAGCGCTGAGAAGCTTCCCTTCAAATTTTTTCATTTTTTTGTCCATAACATTTCAGCCTCCACATCCTTTTTAACATGAACCTGATACGGGTTTTTAAGGATTTCCCCGTGAGTCCTGCACTTTCAGGTCAAATTTTCGAAGAAGAACCGGATTTTCATGAACTTTACAAAAGTAAAGCTTTTAAACCATTGCCAAAGGCTACCATGAGGTGATGTGGATGAGAAGAGCGCTCATAGCCCTTGCGCACCTCGCACCGATACTGCTGGTAGTTGCTCTCCTCGCAATAGCTGCTTGAAAAAATGATAATCAAATTTCAGGATTATGTTAATGATTCAATATATCTCCTTCATTCCTTCCATTATTGTCAGAAATTCAAGGAAGCGGCAAAAAGCTTTATAACCTACCCCGGCTTCCTTTACTTGGTGATTCCAAGATGAGGGGGGAGTACCAAACCCATCCATAGAAAAAGTTTTGAAAAGAAGAGCTATTCTGAAGTGGAGCTTTTGGAGGAAGTTTTGAAGGAAGGACTTTTGTGGGCGGCTCTTGGAAGGCCTCTGGAGGTTATGCCGTTTCTGAGGGGCAAGCTTTTGGGCAATGGATACAGCGAAGGTGCCAAGAAAGAGCTTGAATACCTCCTGGATGACCTTGAGAGGTTCTATAAACGCGTTGCATGCTGCGGCAGAATAGAGGAAAAGCACATGAAAGCCATCAAGTCCTTCCGCAAGGATATTGTGTCAATTCTGGCCTTTGAAGGGAGGGCCTGATTTCCTCCATTCCAAAGTTTTTTAATGTCCATCTCTAACTTTTCTTGGAATGATGAGGGAAGTTTCGTCTGAAAGGTGAAGAAACTCGCATGGGCTGACCGCCTCTTCTTTAAATTTATCAGGTGAGAAAAATGAACCTCCAGCGGTATATCAACCATCTAAAAGACCTCGTGGAGCTTGAAAGGGAGGCAGAGATAGAAGCCATGAGGGAGGAGATGAAACGCCTCTCAGGCAGGGAAAGGGAAAACGCCGGCAGGGCGGTTCTAGGACTTAACGGAAAAATTGTGGGGGAGGAGTTTGGCTTCAGGCTTGTTAAATACGGCAGGGAAAGGGAGATAAAGAGCGAAATCAGCGTCGGGGATCTGGTGGTAATCAGCAGGGGCGATCCCCTTAAGAGCGACCTGATAGGGACTGTAACCGAGAAGGGGAAGCGCTTTCTCGTCGTTGCCATGGAGACCGTGCCCCGATGGGCGTTGAAGGGCGTCAGAATAGACCTCTACGCCAACGACGTGACGTTCAAAAGGCAGATTGAAAATCTGGAAAAGCTGAGCGAGGAGGGGAAAAAAGCTCTGAGATTCGCCCTCGGCATGGAAAAGCCCTCAGAAAGCTCCGAAGTTGAGTTTGTCCCCTTCGATCCCGGATTAAACGAAAGCCAGCACAGGGCTGTTGCTCTGGCTCTGGGAAGCAGGGATTTCTTTCTGGTCCACGGCCCATTCGGCACAGGGAAGACGAGAACCGTTGTGGAGATAATCCTTCAGGAGGTTAAACGGGGGAGTAAGGTTCTCGCAACTGCCGAGAGCAATGTAGCTGTTGATAACCTCGTTGAGCGTCTGTGGGGGAAGGTAAGGCTCGTGCGTCTGGGCCATCCTTCGAGGGTTTCGAGGCATCTGAAGGAATCAACTCTGGCATATCAGGTTGAAGCCCACGAGCGCTACGGGAAGGTGAGGGAGCTCAGAAACAGGGCCGAGAGGCTGCTAATGCTCAGGGATCAGTTCATAAAACCCACGCCGCAGTGGAGGCGGGGGCTGAAGGACAGGGAGATTCTGAAGCTGGCTGAAAGGGGAATCGGGGCAAGAGGCGTCCCTGCAAAGGTCGTTAAATCAATGGCGCAGTGGATAAAATTCAATGCAGAAATCCAGAAGCTCTATGATGCCGCTCGAAGGCTGGAGGAGGATATAATCAGGGGTATAATAGCGCAGGCCGATGTGGTTCTGAGCACGAACTCCTCAGCGGCTCTGGATTTCATAAAGGATGTCGAGTTCGATGTTGCCGTGGTGGATGAGGCATCACAAACGACGATTCCGAGCGTGCTCATACCTCTCTCAAAGGCCCGCAGATTCGTGCTGGCGGGTGATCACAGGCAGCTGCCTCCAACGGTTCTGAGCGAAAAAGCCCGGGAGCTGAGCGAGACGCTTTTTGAAAAGCTGATCGAGCGTTATCCCGCCAAGGCTCAAATGCTGGAGGTTCAGTACAGGATGAATGAGAGGCTCATGGAGTTTCCGAGCAGGGAGTTCTACGGGGGCAGAATAAAGGCCGATGGGAGCGTGAGGGGCATAACCCTCCTTGATCTGGGAGTCAAGCCAGTTTCCTTCGGAGAGCCGTGGGATTCAATTCTGAACCCTGAGAACCCGCTGGTCTTCGTCGACACCTCACATCATCCAGAAAAACGGGAAAGGCAAAGGTGGGGCTCGCAGTCGAGGGAAAACCCGCTGGAGGCGAGACTTATCGCGGAGATTGTGGAAAGGCTCCTGAGAATGGGAGTTAAGCCTGAGTGGATAGGCATCATAACACCCTACGACGACCAGAGAGACCTTATAAGCTCCCTCGTTCCCGAGGAAATCGAGGTGAAGACTGTGGATGGTTACCAGGGGAGGGAGAAGGAGGTTGTGCTCCTGTCCTTTGTGCGTTCGAATGAGGAGGGAGAGCTTGGGTTTCTGATGGATTTGAGGCGCCTGAATGTTTCGCTGACGAGGGCTAAGAGGAAGCTCATAGCCATCGGAGACTCCGGGACTCTGGGCAGGCATCCAACATACAGGCGCTTTATAGAGTTCGTGAGAAGGAGGGGGACTTTCGTTGAGATAGGAGGTAAGGAGGGCTGAAAATGTTCCTCTATACCAAAAACTTTGACGAACAGAAGGAAAAAGCAATGGAAGGTTTAAGAAAAGCCCTTGCCGAGGATAAGGTAGACCGCGACATAATCCCGCTCCTTGAGAAAATAAATTCCCTGCCTTGCTACTTCACAACATCCTCCTGCTCGGGCAGGATTTCGGTCATGGAGATGCCGCACTTCGGCGATAAGCTCAACTCAGTATGGCTCGGCAAGTGGCACAGGGAGGTTGCCCCTGAAGAGGTTGTGGAGGCTGTCAGGAGGCACAGCTCCGGCCAGCTCTGGTTCCTTGTGAGAAGCCCAATCCTTCATGTTGCTGCCAGAACCCTGGAGGACGCTGTTGAGCTGCTCAACCTCGCTATCGGCCTGGGCTTCAAGTACTCAAACATCAAAAGCGTCAGCCACAGAAAGCTCCTCGTCGAGATACGCTCCACAGAGAGGATGGATGTTCCCCTCGGCGAGAACGGGGAACTCTGGGTGGACGGGAGTTACATGGAGAGGATCGTGAGCCTTGCCAACGCGCAGGTGAGGCGCTTCAAGGGAAAGCTGAAAAGGCTGGAGGGAGAGATCGAAAAGTTGAGGGTTAGACGCTCAAAGAGACGCTGGAAATCCACTCCCAAATTTTTCTAACCTATCCTGAAAAAGGTGCTAGGAGAAATGAGAAGGAGCGCACTTTGTACTTATGCTTAAAATTGAAAATTGAGCCCAAGGGAAGAATTAAACTTCCAGCGGGAGCTTCACGTAGTCAAGGACACTTCCACGGCTCTTCTTTATCTCAACATGCTTCACCAGATTCTTAAACCGTCCGCCGGCCAAGCCATCGGCTATTATCGCGCTTCCCTGGGCTGCTTCTTTCGCTTTGCCTTCGAGACCCCTCTGCCGGACAACGGGAAGATCAAAGCGCTCTTCGAAGAGGTCTTTCACGTCCTTCCTCAGCTCGTCTATGCGCATAATCCTTCCAGAGAGAATGATTTCCCTGGCGTTTCCTACCATCGCCAGCTCACTTGCAACAGCCTTTAGAAAGCCGTCTTTCATGGCCTCCCATGCCCTGGAGAAGGGTTCTTCATCGAGTCTCTTTGCAAACTCCTTCGGTGGAAGTATCTCATTGGCCGCTATTACTGTCGCACCACCCCAGAAGAGGTGCCACTTCTTGATCTTGCGCATCAGGTAGGCCACCTCACCATCGAAGGCACCGCTGCTGACGTATGCTGGGCCAGGGAAAATGGTCCCCCCAATGCCGTCAATTATCTTGCCACCCCTGACGGCTCCGGCGTAGTTGTAGCCGAAGCCGACCTCAAGCAGGACGAAGGAGACATTACCGTAGTCGATCCCAAGCCTCTTCGCCTGGTCGTAGATGCCCAGGACAGTTATTGCCATCTTGTCGGCGGTGCCCATGTCAATCCTGTTGTACTTCCTCCACTCGGGCACAGTGGGGAGGTGAATAACGCCTGGGATGAACCAGACGTTCATGCCCTTCTCGGCCATCTCGCTTACCATCTTCTGCAATCCGATGAGGACGGGGATTTCTTTCATCTCCTCTTCTCTCACGAGCGTCATTTCAAAGCGGTCTCTCTCGGTAAGCTCACTTATGTGCTTCAG
>WAPO01000121.1 GCA_015520705.1 Thermococcus sp.
CAGTCTTGCCCTCTCTGTTCTTTTCCCGGATTATTTCCTTTATCATGCGGGCACTTATTACATCGAGACCACTCGTGGGTTCATCAAGAAACAAAAGCTCCGGATCAGCTATAAGTGCCATAGCTAAAATCAAGCGCTGTCGCATGCCCTTCGAGAACGTCCTCACCTTTTTATCCTTCTTGTCGTAGAGCTCAAAGAGTTTAAGGAGCTCACTGCCCCTCTCTTCTATATCCCTTTTCTTCATCCCGTAGAGCTCGCCCATTAGCTTGAGGTTCTGCATTGCCGTTAAATCCACGTAGGGGTTGGCCATCTCTGGAACGATGCCCATATGTTCCCGTGCTTTTATTTTCTCCCTCTCCTTCCGAATGTCATATCCGAGTATCCTAACTTCGCCTTCTGTAGGGCTGAGGATTCCCGTGAGCATCCTTATTGTCGTTGTTTTTCCTGCCCCGTTTGGCCCGAGGAAGCCAAAAATCTCTCCCCTCTTCACCTCAAAGCTTATATGATCAACGGCAAGAAATGAGCCGTAGTATTTTGTCAGGTTAACCGTTTCTATAGCTTTTTCCATGATCCAACACCCACAAAGCTTGATTCAGGGGTTAAGATTATTCCCTCCCTCCAGGAGTCCTTTTATTATCAACTCAGCTGCCTCATCCTCGGTCAAACCTTTCGCCATGAGCTGCATGAGCTGAGCTTCGTTTATCCTCCCTATTGAAGCCTCGTGAGTGAGCTCAGCCTTGTCATTCCTTACGCGGAGAAGGGGAATCGTTTGAACGTCAGCGCTTCCTTTGACTATCTCATGGCACTCCACATGGCCCTTTGAGTAATCACCGAGCCCGTAGGCCTCATTAACAACGTTTGCCTTTGCGTTGTCAAAGGCTATAACCGTGCTCTTTAAATTCCCCCTCGAATGAGCGCCTTCCAGCTTGAGGACCTCCCTGATCTCAACAGAGTCGTCTTTAATGGCTTTTATTTTTGAAGTGAGCTCCGTTACTGCATAATCCGCAAGCTTTGCACTCATTTCGAGTTTAAGCTCCTTTGCCCTTTGTTTTATGAGGGAAAACTTTCCCGTGTATCTGCCTTTCCTGCCTACTTCCACTTCAGTCTTGCTTATCATTTTGACGCCTTCCCCATGGATGTGCTCATCCTCATAGATGACCAGAGAGCCTTCACCAACCTTGATTTTTGAATAAGCATCGTGTATAAAATCCTTAGCGTATGGAAAAATACAATGAGAAAGGAATTTAACCTTGGAGTTATTTCCGACGGTTATATTAAAAATTACCCTCTGATAACCCTCATTTTTTAGGAAGCCTGTGCATAGATGAATTGGAAAATGGAGCTCAACATTGTCCTCTATCTTCACATCAGCCCTTACTCCATCCTCTATTTCCTCACCCCTTATCTCGACACCAGAAACGTTGTTGAGTCCGATTATCTTATCTCCGCTAATGATTATCGCCGCTATTCTATCTCCAAAGAGGGATGTATCCAAACCTTCCTTTTCATAAACATCAAGCAGTGCCTCATATTCCTTAACACGATCAATTTTAATGCTCATCCCTCATCATCCCCGCGAGGAAGCATCTCCCGCACGTTCTCTTGTAGTATTCAACCACTTCACGTGAGAATCCCTTCTTTATGAGTCTGCCGGCACAGAGAAAGTATGCAAAGTCTGTTTTAGCTGCTATCTCCTCGTGGTGTGTAATCAGGATTACAGTTGTTCCTGTCTCTTTGAAGTAATTCAGAACGTTTTCTATGAGCTCTCCTGCGGTTATGTCAAGCCCTGAATCAGGCTCATCCAGTACGGCATACCTTGGCTTTAAAAGGAGAAGCGAAGCCAGCTCTATTCTCTTTCTCTCACCGCCGCTCAGACTCTTGTCTACAAAACGGTGGGCATAGAGCTCATAGGGCAGGCCAACTAGTTCAAGAACCCTTTGAAGTTCCTCCTTATTCACTCTGAGCTTCCCTCCGAGGGTTAAGTACTCCCAAACGGTTATTCCCTCGTAGCGTGCCGGCTCCTGCCAGAGAAGGCTTATTCCAAGCTTCGCCCTCTCCGTGATGGAAAGGTCTGTTATGTCCGTCTCTCCGAGGAAGACTCTTCCCCTGCTGGGCTTTAAAACCCCCATGAGTATATAGGCCAGCGTTGACTTTCCTGCACCGTTGGGGCCGAGTATGGAGTAGCTCATTCCTCTCCTGAAACGCATGTTGACTGCTTCTATTATCCTCTTACCATTTACAGAGTAGTGAATACCTCTCAGACACAACATTGATATCAAAGAAGCATCATATGAATGTCTCTTAAGGTTTTCTGGACATTTTTGCCCTCAACCTCTGGTTGAAAACAAAAACATATGAAAAATATTTTAAATAAAATTCTGTTAGTATCCATGGAGGTGGTTAAGATGAATGAGGAGATTGAGATGGAAAAGCTGCCAAAGTTTCTGCCGAGCTGTCATAAGGAAGCTGAAAATCTTGACATAATCTTCACATGCTCAGGTGCAGCAAGTGTTGGAAAGATTGGGCATGAAGTCGGGGTTCTCCTTACCAATGCCGGTCAGAGTGCTCGTTTGTGCTGCACCACCGCGGTTGCCGCTGGTTCAAAAATGCACCTCGACATAGGCCATAGAGCGAGAAAGGTCATCGTTATAGACGGTTGTCCTATGAAATGCGCCACAAAGGTTATGGAAAAAGCTGGAATAAAAGTTGACCACAGCTTCACAGTCACGGATTTTGGAATAGCAAAACAGCCTACACTGGATATAAGCGATGAGGAAGTCCTGAAAGTGGCTCTTGAGATAGCTGAAAAAGTTGGAATGAAGCTCAATATTAAACCATAAGTTGGAAACCTTTACATTTGAAAATATTTTTAAATGAATTTTTTATCATTCAATTGGGTGATGTCAATGAAGGGTCTAATCCTATGTGTTTGCCAGGGTACATGCCCCTCGTTTCAGAAAATGAACGTCTTTGAGATTCTAAACCATTTCAGAAGGGAGAAAAAGGTCGATTTCGTAGCTCTGCATCCTCAGCTCTGTGCTACTGATGGGGATAACTTCTGGAGAGCTATATTAAAAAATGGAGATGACGTAGAAAAGCTCTTTGTAGCCGGTTGCGATCCTGTGATGCAGAAGAAGATGTTTGGATGGACTTTTAAAGAGCTCGGCTTTGATGAGCACAAGTTCATTGGGATAGAGATTAGAAACATGACAACAGAAGAAGCTGTTACGGCCATAGAAGATGCCATGAGCGTGGATACTCAGGAGGGATAAACATGGCAAAGAACTGGTATCCCATAATAGACCACGAAAAATGCACCGGCTGTCTAACATGTGCAAACTTCTGCCCTCATGGCGTTTATGATGTGCCATCAAACCCTGGGAAGCCCACTGTTGCTAATCCGGAAAACTGCGTGGAATTCTGCAGGGGCTGTCAGAGAATCTGCCCCACCGGAGCTATACGCTATTCTGGAGATTCCTGACGTATCTTCCATTTTTGTCTCCATTTTGCCTTAATCCCCTTCCATCGGGGAAAACAGAGCATCCATACTCCTTTATAATCTTCGGCAGGCTTTAAAAATTTGGGCGGTGGAGTAATTAAAAAAGCTTTTATTTGATAAAAGCTTCATCTGTTCTGGTGGTGCTCATGGAGAAACTCGAATACAAAGCCGAGCTCCAATGGGACGGGAATGTCGGAAGCGAGGCAAGAATTAGAGAGTTTGCCTTTTTTATAGACACGAACACCGATGGGGAAAACAAGGGGCCAAACCCCACGGAATATCTTTTAGCGGCAATAGGCGGCTGTTTAACCGTAAACTGGGGAAGGCTCATAAAGAAGATGCGTCTCGATGTGAAAGAGTTTAAGGTGGAAGTAAGGGGATGGAGAGGGTTGGATGAACCCCAGCTGAAGGAGATAACCTACAAAATCACCATTGTCACAGATGGGGATAAGAGGAGGATTCTCAGAGCAAAGGAGCTCGCCGAGAAGTATGGAACGGTCTTCAACACCGTTGGAGCGGAGAAGATAAAGGGGGAGGTAGAGATAGTTAGAGACACTGAATGAAATCTGATCTCTTCCCCGCTCTGAAGGCTGAGGATTTCAACGAGTTAACCCTCTCTAAAGACAGGAAAGTTTACGGGCACTCATTTACTTGTCCCCATACTGATTTTGCATCGATCCGTAGGCACAGTCCTGTATCCGTTACATCTACCACAAAGCGGATTGGGGTTATAGTTCAAAAGACCACTCTTTAGGGGTTTCACATATTCCGCATGCTGATTTAAATGCAATAATTACCCAATTCTGCCCTTAACCTTTGGTTTTACATTTGAAAATCTTTTTATATGAAAAAAATTTAATATGTTTTGGTGAATAGGATGCCCTATCTAATAGTGCATGAGAATAGATGTATAGGTTGCCATACATGTGAAATGGTCTGTTCTTTAAGCCACGAGGGAGTGATAAACCCGGATCTATCAAGGATTCATGTAATAGGGTATAAGGGGGAGAAATTCCCCATAATGTGCCTTCAGTGCGAAGATGCACCCTGTGAACTAGTTTGTCCCATGGAAGCAATTCACATGGATGGCAATATAAGAGTTGTAGATGATGATAAGTGCATTCGCTGCAAGATGTGCACCCTTGTCTGCCCGATTGGAGGTGTTCTCTATGATTATATTAGTCATAAGATGATAAGATGCGACCTGTGCGGAGGAGACCCTCAGTGTGCAAAATACTGTCCGATGGATGCCATTGAAGTTGTTCCCGATGAGGGGGTTCCCGAATCAAGAAGGAGGGGTGTTAGGGTGCTATACGGGGAGGCGGATTGAAATGTTTGGTTATGCAGGAAAAATTCTCTTCATAGATCTAAGCACCCGAGTTGTTAAGATGATACCCACTGAAAAATATACAAAAGATTTTCTTGGAGGGAGGGGGATAGCTACAAAGATAGCCTATGACATGATTCCTCCCCATGTAAATGCTCTGGATCCTGATAACATTCTCATAATGATGACAGGCCCCCTAACGGGAGTTGCACCTTCAAGTTCAAGAATAGACGTGGTCTCCCTCTCTCCGGTAACAAATCTCCTGGGAGGCAGCAGTGCTGGTGGAGATTTTGGTGCAGTTTTAAAATTTGCCGGCTATGATGGAATTGTGATAAAAGGAAAGAGCAAAAAGCCTGTCGGGATACGAATAATAGACGATGAGATTACGTTTCACGATGCAGAAGCATGCTGGGAGTATAATGTTTATGATACTGTAGATTGCATAAAGAGTCTGGGAAGAGAGGACGTGCAGGTTGCCTGCATAGGAAAAGCAGGGGCGAATCTAGTCAAGATGGCCGGGATAAGCTTCTCAAAGCGCAATCTCGCATCCCGCGGTGGTCTCGGTGCAGTAATGGGAAGCAAGAATCTTAAAGCCATTGCAGTTGCAGGAACGAAAGGAATAAAGGTTAGCGACCAAGAAAAGCTCCTGAAGTATAACTTTGAAATTGAGAGCACTCTTATCAAGAGCCCCAGCTTTAAAAAATATGAAAACTGGCACGCAAATATCTCACCTGCCCTTCTCAAGGCAAAAAGACCCTACTTCGGCGATTATGAGGAAGACTTCTGGGAAGATGCAGAAGAGGCAGCTAAGAATGCAAAACATTTCTTCGAAGAAATGGCTGTTCTAAAACCCAACAGCTGCTTTGCATGTCCCCTGAGATGCTGGGCATGGATTGAGTATAAAGGAGAAGAAGCACCGATGGTAGCATGTCAGGGCACTTTTCCAGCAATAATATTCATACTCAAAATAAAAGACCCAGAACTCGCCTGGAAGGTTTATCTCAAGCTCCAGAGGGAGGGAATGGATATAATGAGCACTGCCGCCGTTGTAGCTTATGCATCAACTCTCGGGCTGGTTAAACTTGGAAGCGAAGAAGTTCTCACTCTTATAGACAAGATAATCAATCGCGAGGGTTCAGGGAATGTGCTTGCAGAGGGAATTAAAAAAGCGAGTGAGCACTTTGGAGTTCCAGCGGTTTATGTTAAAGGAGGGATGGAGTCCTGGAGCAGCGACATAAGACCATTTCGGGGTATTGCACTTGCGGCCGCAGTTACCGAAAGTGGCAGCATAAGCAGGGCAATCCATGGATTCCCGGCATCTTCATACTACACAAAACCAGAAAAAGCAAAGAAAGTCGCCAAGAAGATAGTGGGAAGTGAAAAAGCAGCGGAACCTACCAACTATGAAGGAAAGGCGGCATTAGTTGTGTATTTTGAGAACGAACACATCATAGCGGATTCTCTTGGAGTATGTGATACACCACTGCTTTCTATACCTCTTGATCTCTGGAGTGCCTCGTATACAGCTGCCACTGGCATATCCATGAGGGTTGAAGAACTTCACTTTTTAGCTGGGAAGATAAGAACCCTTGAGAGGATGTTTAACGTAAGAAGGGGAGTTGATAGAAACAGAGATATAATTTCACCAAGGTTCTTTCAGAGTGTTATACGTTCCGGGCCCTGGAAAGGGGTTAAAATAGACCGGGATGCCTTTGAGAGGATGAAAAGCGAATATTACTCCCTCAGAGGTTGGGACGAAAATGGAATTCCCACGGATGAAACACTGAAAAAATACGGACTTGAATGGTGATGAGGATGTTTGGATACACAAACAAAATCCTTTTTGTGGATTTAACAAAAAGACAGGTTAAAACCGAACCAACTGACAGATATGCTAAAAAATTCTTGGGAGGACGGGGAATAGCAACCAAAATCCTCTACGAGCATCCTGATGCCCTGGTCTTTATGACGGGGCCGCTAACCTCCTTCGTGCCCTCCGGCTCAAGGATGGACGTTGTCGGTGTATCGCCTATCACGGGCCTCCTGGGCGGGAGCAGCACGGGTGGGGATTTCCCATCTGCATTAAAGTTCGCCGGCTACGACGGAATAGTCATTACGGGAAAAGCAGAAAAGCCGATTTATATAAAAATTGACAACGATGAAGTTTCTCTTGAATCTGCGGAAGAGTTCTGGGGATTAAACGTCTTTGACACAATAGACTATCTTACCCACGGACATCCAGATTTACGAGTGGCATGCATTGGACGAGCCGGAGAAAGAATGGTTAAGTTTGCGGGAATCTCGTTCTCTCACAGAAACCTCGCATCGCGTGGTGGTCTCGGGGCCGTTATGGGTGCAAAGAAGTTGAAGGCAATCCTTGTTCATGGCACGAAGGGAGCAAATCCCTATAATCCAATGGAGCTCATGAGCGTGTTCCAGGAGATACAGGAGAGCATAATGGAGAGCGGGGAGTTCCTCCGCTTCAAGGACTGGCACAGGAACTTCGTACCGACGATACTGAACCTGAGGATGCCCTACTTTGGGGACTACGAAAGGGAATGGGAGAAGGCCCAGGAGGCTGCTCTGAAAGCAAGGGAGTTCTTTGAAAAGCACACAGTTGGAAGAGCAAGCTGCTTTTCCTGCCCTTTGAGATGCTGGGGTCTTGTGCAATATGATGGAGAAACACTCCCCATAAACCTCTGTCAGGGGACTTTTCCGGCGGCAGTCTTCACCCTCAAGATTGATGATCCAGAGCTTGCATGGAAGGTCTACCAGAAGTGCCAGAGCGAAGGCCTCGACATGATGAGCACAGTTGCTGTAGTAGCCTATGCTTCCCGTCTGGGAAAAGTAACACTCGGAAGTGAGGAGATCCTCGATTTCATTGAAAAAATTGTGAGGAGGGAAGGAGAGGGGGACATATTTGCAGAGGGAATTAAAAAAGCGAGTGAGCACTTTGGAGTCCCGGCGGTTTATGTGAAGGGTGGAATGGAGTCCTGGAGCAGCGATATAAGGCCCTTCATAGGTTCTGCCTTAATCTCAGCGGTTGCTGATTCGGGGAGCGTGAATAGAGCATTATACGGCTTCCCAGAGTTTTACTACTACATAAAGAAAGAGCAGGCAGAGACCGTTGCAACCAGATTCGTGGGGGATATAGAAGCAGCTTATCCCTGGAGTTATTCGTCAAGTAAAGTAAAACTCGCGGTACTCTGGGAGAACATGCACATCATAGCAGACAGCCTAGGCGTCTGTGTTATAGCGCTCCTTACAACACCCCTTGAACTGTGGGCTCAAGCTCATAAAGCTGTTACCGGGGAAGCCATAACAAAAGAGGAGTTCATGATGCTGGCAGAGAGAATCAGATCCCTGGAAAGACTCTTTAACTTAAAATATGGCAAAGGACAGGATGAAATCTCGGAGAGGCTCTTTACAGGTGAATACGGCATTAACAGGGAAGAGCTGAACAGGATGAGGCTTGTTTATTACTCCCTCAGAGGGTGGGATGAAAACGGTGTTCCGGATCCGAATATGTTAAAAATGCTCGGACTGGGTGATCTGGGATGAGACACGTTATTATCGGGGCAGGCGGGGCAGGAACTGCAGCTGCCGAAACGATAAGCGAAAACTCTGAGGATGAGGTCGTGGTAATAAACCGCGAGAAGACACTACCATACTCTCCGGCAGCGCTCCCTTACTACATAGAGGGGACGGTGAGGAGGGAAAAACTTTTCATATGGGACTGGCGCTTCGTGCGCTCCAGCGGCATAGACTACGTGATGGGGCGGGAAGTCGAGAACATCGATGTGGAGAAAAAGAGGGTCTTTCTCGACAACGGAGAGGAGATAGATTACGACAGGCTGCTTATATCCAGCGGAGCGAAGCCCAACATAATCCCCCAGTTCAGGAGGGAGAATGTCATAGGGGTTAGGACAATTGAAGACGCCGACAGGCTGAAGCGGATACGGGGCAGGGTGATAATAATAGGTGCCGGGCCTGTCGCTGTTGAAACTGCCATAGCCCTCAGGAGGCTTGGAGCTGATCCCATAATAATCTGTCGCTCAAGGATCCTCAGAAGGCTCTTTGATGAGGATATCTCCGACATAATCAGGGACGTCATGATACTCAACGGCGTGAAGGTTCTTTTCGAGAAGAGCATAGAGCTGGTTGGAGAACCCGTGGAGGGGATAAAGGCACCGTGCGGTATCGTTTATGGAGATCTGATAGTGGCGGCGCTGGGTGTGAGGCCCAACCTATCCTTTGTGGACGGCAGGATTGCCTTGGGAGAGCGTGGTGGGATCCTGACTGACGAGAGGATGAGAACAAATGTAAAGGATGTCTACGCTGCCGGAGATTGCGCCGAGACCCGGGATTTGATAACGGGTCGCTACGGCATCTTCGCCATCTGGCCTCTCGCGAGGGAGCAGGGCAGGGTCGCGGGATACAACATGCTTGGGATTGAAAAGCACTACCGAGGCTCAATAAACATGAACATAATAACGATATTCGACAAGGTCTTTGCCTCGATAGGAACCTTCACAGGCGCAAGGAA
>WAPO01000122.1 GCA_015520705.1 Thermococcus sp.
AGCCATAATAGTCCCGCACGGCTCATTCGTCGCATATCTGGGTGTTGAGAGGGTGGAGTCGATCAAAGTTCCATACTATGGAAACAAAAAAGTCCTAAGATGGGAGAGCGACAGGGGCCTTGAAAGGAAGTGGCTCGTGAAGGCCGGGCTCAAGGTTCCAAGGGTTTATGAAGACCCCGACGATATAGATAAGCCGGTTATAGTGAAGTTCCACGGTGCCAAAGGCGGCAGAGGCTACTTCCTCGCCAGAGACCCCAAGGACTTCTGGGAAAAAGCAGGAGGGGCTGGCATCCACAGCAAGGACGACCTTAAAGGTGTGCAGATTCAGGAATACATCCTGGGAGTTCCGGTTTATCCGCACTACTTTTATTCAAAGCTCAACCACGAGCTTGAGCTTATGAGCGTTGACAGGCGCTATGAGACCAACGTTGACGGGATAGGGCGTATAAATGCAAAAGACCAGCTTGAGCTGGGGACAAATCCAAGCTACGTTGTGGTCGGCAACATACCCATAGTCCTGAGGGAAAGCCTCCTCACGGAGGTTATCGAGATGGGGGAACGTGTTGTAAAAGCGGCTGAAGAGATTATGGGCGGCCTCTGGGGCCCGTTCTGTCTGGAGACCATACTCACGGATGAAATGGAGTTCATCGTCTTTGAAATCTCGGCAAGGATAGTCGCGGGGACTAATCCATTCATCAACGGTTCGCCCTACACGTGGCTCCGCTATGATTTCCCCATGAGCACGGGCCGAAGGATTGCAAGGGAGATAAAGCAAGCCATAGAGGAGGATCGCCTGGGGGAGGTTTTAACATGAAGGTGATAAATAGCCTTATAAATAAGTGCCCTTTATGCAAAAGAAAGTAAAAGGTGAGTGGGATGTGGGAGAGCTTCATAGATGAAAAGGTGAAGGAAGTTAGGGAAAAGGTCGGAGATGGAAAGGCGATTATAGCGCTCTCAGGAGGAGTCGACAGCTCAACATGCGCCATTTTAGCCCATAAAGCCATCGGCGATAAGCTCTATGCAGTATTTGTTAATACCGGATTTCTTAGGAAAAACGAACCGGAGTTTGTCATAAAGACGTTTAGAGACGAGTTTGGCTTGAACCTCATCTACGTGGACGCTCAGGAGCGCTTCTTTGGGGCGTTGAAAGGAGTGACAGACCCGGAGGAGAAGCGCAAGATAATCGGAAAGGTTTTCATAGACGTCTTTGAGGAGGTCGCCAATGAAATAGATGCTGACTTCTTAATTCAGGGCACCATAGCCCCGGACTGGATTGAGAGTAAGGGCAAGATAAAGAGCCACCACAACGTCGGCGGCCTGCCCGAGAGGCTTAACCTAGAGCTAATCGAGCCGCTCAGGGAGCTATACAAGGATGAGGTCAGGGAAGTCGCCAGAGAGCTTGGTCTTCCCGAGAGGATATACAGCAGGATGCCGTTCCCCGGGCCGGGCTTAGCTGTTAGGGTTCTCGGTGAAGTCACGCCCGAAAAGGTTGCAATCGTCAGAGAGGCCAACGCCATCGTTGAGGAGGAGATTGAGAAGGCCAAGCTAAAGCCGTGGCAGGCCTTTGCCGTGCTCTTAGGGGTTAAGACCGTAGGTGTGCAGGGCGACATAAGGGCCTACAAGGAGACGGTAGCCGTGCGTGTTGTGGAGAGCCTCGATGGAATGACAGCCAACGCTATGAACGTGCCCTTTGAAGTGCTGCAGAGAATTGCCTTCAGGATAACGAGCGAGATTCCGCAGGTTGGGAGGGTGCTCTACGACATAACGAACAAGCCGCCAGCGACGATAGAGTTTGAGTAAATTCGATACCTTTATCTATTTTTAATTATGAAGCTGAAATGGTGGGAGGAAATGGAAGAGATAATCGAGGCGGTTTATGAAAACGGAGTATTAAAGCCTTTAAAACCCCTAAGACTCAGAGAGCATGAGAAGGTTAGGATCAAAATCATCAAAGGAGACATTATAGAGCTGACAAGAAAGTTTAGAGAGATAATAACACCAGAGAACTTTGATGAGTCCCCAGAGGAGTATCTCCTCAAACTCCGGGAGGAAAGAATATGAGGGTTGTCGTTGAGACATCCGTCGTTGTTAACTTGTTCTCCGGTTTCTACCCTGAGAGGATTGAAACCGCAAAGAAAGTTGTAAAACTCGCTGAAGGAGCAGATATAGAGCTTTATGCTCCTCGTTTTGGTGAGATTGAATTCCTCTCAGTCATTAGAAGGTTCCTAAGTGAGGACATGTCAAAGGAAGCCCTGGGAATTTACCTCCATTTAATATCTGGATTCATAGAGGAAGAACTAATACTCCCCCATCTGCGACAGCTCGCCTTTAAAACCGCCCATCGAGTTCCAGACCTGTACTTCATAGCCACTTCAAAGCTCCTGAACGCTCCCCTTATAACAAACGATAAGCGCATGAGCGAACTCGCGAAAAAGCTCGGCATTAAAGCATTCTATATGGCTGACGAAGCGGGAAGGTTTTTCAAATCTCTGGAGGTGGTAAAATGATAATCATAATGGACAACCACGGACAGTATGTGCACAGAATCTGGCGCACTTTGAGATATCTCGGCGTCGAGGCGAAGATAATTCCAAACACGACGCCGCTTGAGGAGATTAAAGCTATGAAGCCGAATGGCATAATCTTCTCCGGTGGCCCCGACATAGAGAGAACCGGAAACTGTGAGGCCATACTGGAGCGCTACGACGAGTTCAACGTGCCGATACTCGGGATTTGCCTCGGCCACCAGCTCATAGCAAGGCACTTCGGGGGTAAAGTAGGGCGCGGTGAGAAAGCTGAATACAGCCTCGTCGAGGTGGAGATACTTGAGGAGGATGACATCTTCAAAGGCCTTCCGAAGAGGCTCAAAGTATGGGAGAGCCACATGGACGAGGTTAAATCGCTCCCCGGGAGCTTTGAGCTTCTGGCCAGGAGCGACTTCTGCCCCATTGAGGCCATGAGGCATAGAGAGCTTCCAATCTACGGGGTGCAGTTCCATCCGGAGGTAGCTCATACAGAGAGGGGGAGCGAAATCTACAAAAACTTTGCAGAGCTCTGCGGTTCACCGCTGCGACGGACTTTTAGGAAAATTTAAATATTATTCTCCACCAACTGAATCATGGTGGGAAAATGGTGTCAAAAGTGGATTCAAAGGGACGTCTCTACATCCCACAGAGCATAAGGCACAAGGTAGGGGAGGAGGTTTACCTCGTGGAAACTCCAGATGGGATATTGATCATACCAAAACCCAAAGACCCCGTGAAAGAGCTTGAAGAACTTGGAAAGTCGCTTCCTGAGGTCTCTGTAGAGGAGCTGAAGAAGGAAATACTAAAACAAGCTCTGGAGGAGTTGAAATGATTTATGCAGATACGGATTTCTTTCTTGCCCTCTTGAAGCCAGAAGACTGGCTGAAAAGGAATGCCAAGAAAATACTTGAAAAGTACAGGGGAGAGATAACAACTTCGGATGCCACGTTTATTGAGCTCCTCTTATTGGCAGAACGTTACGGTATTGATCCCATTAAAATTGTCTCAAGCGTTATGGCGCTGTGCGGCATTGAAGACACCCGCTATTTGAAGGCTGCAATCTATGTGAAAGAGTATGGACTTAGAGTTTTTGATGCATTCCATGCTGCTGGCTGTGGTGGTAGGATTATAAGTTCCGACTCGGTTTACGATAAACTTGGCATAACACGAATAGACCTAAGAAACCCTCCTGACTGATATCCTTTCCCTATGAGCTATGGAGAGATTAAGAGCTCCATCAGGAAACAGGTTTCCTGCCAGTTATCTCTATCCTCTGACAAGTTATCCCGATTTTACTATCAAATCTTGCAAAATCAAAAATTTTTTAAAGTTTTTGACTTTACTATTAATGGTGATATCTTGGGATATACAATATACTTCAAAACAGAGATATCGAAGTGGCATGAGCTTGAGGACTTCCTAAGAGATGTGTGTGCTGCTCTCGGATTCGAGATAGAGGTTCAGAGGGAGCGGATTCTTATAACCCCCGCATCCCCAGCGGTCGAGCCCCTGATAATAAAGAGGAGGGGCACCAGCTCAGCCAAAACATACAGAATCGAGCCCTACACCGCACTCTACAAGATGATCATCTACTCCCTCTGCTCCTTCGGCTCTGTTGAGGTTTCAGAGGATTGAGGTTCCAGAAAAACCTCTATAATCCTCCTCGGCACGGCACCCCTCAGTGCTCTCTCATCCAGAAGGAGCTTTACTATCCTTCCTTCCTCCAAATCTCCGACTCTGTCGACCCAGTAATAGCCGGGCTTCACATTGGCGGCGATGTCGTCATGCACATACACCCTGACGGCGTCTCCTTTTATTTCCTCAACAACACCATACGTCCAGTCACGGCCGTACTTTGTCCTGAATGCCCACCTGAAGACCAGAACCACTGTGAAAATCACCATCAGATATGCATAGTAGTAATAAATCCTCCCTGTCATGGTTCTGAGCAGAGCGTAGCCAGTGAAGGCTGCAAAAGCTATGAGCGAGAGCCCGTAGTAGAAATATCTGTAGGGAGCAAACTCGATAAAAAAGTAGTAGTTCCTCCACAGGAAGCTGCGGAGATAGAGAAGGTAAATGAATCCGAGGCATATAAGCCATGGAAGGCTGCGGGGGATTAAGATCACCGCCAGCAGATTGAGAATTAAATAAGAGAGGAAAGCAAGCTGAAGCTTCAGGCTCAGAAACTCGTGAATGGTTACATTCTTTCTGATCAGCTTCCTGAGCAGTTTGAAATCAGGAGGCGTCTCTTCCGGAGAGGGAAACAGAAATTCCCTGATTAATCCAGATAATTTTATCACAGATGATTCCACCAGCTCGCCCACTCTGTAAAAGAAATCCTCAATCTTCATGATTTCACCTCTTTACCTCTGAAGCAAATCTTGAGCTCCTTGGGATCCAAATACCGCCTCTGCAGTCTGATTGTCTAGGAAGAAATACACTTCATCCCTGTCCGGAGAATCTGAAATCCCATAGACCCTGTATCCCGGAACCGTTGAAGCACTCCCAAAATACTTCTGCAGGAAATAGTAGTCGACGCTGCTTTCCTGATCAGAGTTCAGATCAGACGTGGAAATACCGATAGTGCCTAATAGAGTGAGCAAGGTCTGATCATACGGAGCAGGCCCTGGAACCATGAAGCTAACGAGGCCTATGGGATAATACTGGGTTCCATATTTAACTCCCAGCTCATCCTGCATCTGATGTGCCAGCGTGACATATGCGTTGTGGTTTGTATTGTTCCCCTCAAGCCGCTCGAAGAACGACCATCCACCATATATGCCAAAATAGCGGTTGTCCTGTATGCAGTCAATGAATGGCTGAATGTCATATGCCCTAGCTGGTGTGAGCGATACAGTGGTCTGGGCAGGTTTTTGCTCTATTGCAGAGAATGTCTCTGTTGGAAGGGTTTGGATATACTTCCTTATAAATATCCATTTGACTATCTCATCGTTATTATTATTGTTTCTGAAATTCACTAGATAAAGATACTCCAGCGGAGCAGTGTAGTGCCGTAAAACCCCATCAGAGTTCTCTCTTATGGGATTTGGATAGCTGCTGTAATCAGTGCCGTAATCCAGAAAATCTACATATGCTCCATTTAGATTGGGTTCTATAACTGTTTCATAAGTGTGGAGATACGTATCTCCTCTCGCTCCATCATTAGTTGACGGACCCTGTACCCGTATCCAGAAAAACCACCACAGAATATAATACTCATCCCAGACCTCTAATGAGTTCGATGTATCTACAGTATCATCGATGAAATACACCCACTGGGGATTGCCGTTTGAATCTGTTGTTTCAACATAGATTCCACTATCCCACTCATCATTTAGATTGCTGCTACTTGGTCCTGCTCTGAATCTTATAGCAATATCTCCATCTATACCCAATGTTCTGAGGTCAAATTGTATTTGATTGTTATCAGAAACGGTCTCTTCTGCACCATTAAACCATTCAAATACATTGCTACCGTTACCTCTTGTGGCATATGAAGTATAATTCCCGAAATACATTGTGTACTCCATCGCCGTTGTTGCTTTTATCCAGATTATCGCTTTTGTGGAGCTCCAGTATTCAATCCAGAATGGAACCTCATTGCATGTTCCCTTTTCAACAATCCTGATTGAGGCATTGTTATCAACGTTATATATCTTGCTGAGAATATTCGTGTCGGTTATCACAACTGGAATTTGGTAGCCGTTATAGTTGGTTAAACTACCTCCACTAAGCGTGAAATTCACCCTGTAATCAAGATCAGGATAGCACCAACTACCGCTTCCACTGCTAACATTCTCAAACACCAGAACACCCATATCCCTGTCAGCAAAAACATCAGTGGGAGAGGTTCTCTTTCCATTCAGAGTTGTATTGAAGATAACAGGGGCAGTTATGCCTGTTGTCTCATTTGCCAGAACATATGCTTCCGCACCTGAACCGGGGTAACTATC
>WAPO01000123.1 GCA_015520705.1 Thermococcus sp.
GGAGCTCAACGGTTATTACATCCCAAGCTGGGGAATGATTCTCGCCGATATGCTTGTCCAGGGGACGTACACAAGGCTCTTTGACGATGTCTTTGAAACCGTTGTTTCCACAATCGAAGGTGAGAAAAATGAAGGAGGTTAAACTTTCCGAGGATATAGCCCTTGAGGTTTATGATTTGAGGAGCCACAACACTGCCCTCCTCCCCGCCCCAAAGGGCGAGGCTTTCGGGAGAAAAAGGTAATCCGATAATTGGAGAATCCCCCAACTCCCCTGGAGGCCTCCGACTGTACCTAAAAAGGAAAGACTTAAATATGGAAGGGGCTTCTATATAGAATGGGGTGTCCATAAATGTTTGAAGTTCGACCAATAACCGATGAGAAAAACCTTTACGGGAAAAGGCACAGAGAGGCCCTTAAACAGCTGAAGAAGAATGTTGAGGAGAGAACTTTTACAGCAATTCTCGGTCCAAGGAGGGTCGGCAAGACGAGCATCATTAGAGTTTTTTTGAATAAGTACAAGTACCGGCACATATACTATGATCTCTCTCCTTTTATGGGCAAGCAGGGGATCAGCTACACCGAGCTGACCCCGGCAATGATGAACATTGATACAAGCGAACTCTCGTACCATGCCCAGCTCAGCTTAGGTCTTGTAAGGCTTGATGTTAAACCGGAAAACGGGGTGCAGTTCCAAAACGCCCTGATCAACCTCTTCAGGGAGCTAAATGCCAAATACGATACCCTTCTTGTGATAATAGACGAAGCTCAAGTAATGCCCCGCATCAGGGGTATTAACATGCCCGGCCTTCTCCAGCTGATAAGCAACACAATGGACAACACAACCGTGATAATGACGGGTTCGATGCCGGGTCTGCTTGAGAAGATACTCAGTCCCTCAGCATCGCAACCGATGTTCGCCAGATACGTTGACAGGATTCACATACCTCGTTGGACACCGGAGGAAAGCATAGGGTACCTCAAAAAAGGATTACGTGAGGCAAAAGTGCCTTACACCGGAGTTGAACTTGAGGAAGCTGTGGAGGAGCTTTCAAACGTGCCCGGGTTTTTGGCATACTACGGCAGGCAGAGGGCTGGAGACATGGGCCATGATGAGGCACTCATAGAAGCTTCAAGTTATGCCATCGGCGTTTGGGAGCAGGATTTGGAGGCATTTCTTAACATCTACAGCACAAAAGCCTATGTAACTACACTCTGGGTGCTGGCTCAGTCAAAATTTGGTCTCACGCGGAAGGAGATTGCTGGAGAGGTGCTCCGCAGGGAGGAAGTTAGCGACAGGAGCCTCACCCGCATATTGAAGAATCTCGTTCTCTCGGGGATGATCGAGCACAGCAAAAAGCGCGGAAAGTACCGCATTGCTGAGAATCCCCTTGCAAAGGCAGTCCAGAACATAGCCCATAAATATGGCATTCGTTGATCTGGAGATACAGAATATGTCATCCAAAGGATGCAAAGAGATGAAACCACGAGTGAAACAAACCAGGCACTGCAGAAGATTGCGAGAGGAACGGGGATTGTCTTTGCCGGACCGTTGTTTCGATGCAAAGCATCTCAGATGTTACCTTTTTTCTTCTGAAAGCCTCGCCCTTTAGGGCGGGGATGCAGTAAACCACCCAACGACCCTTAAACCGCCGAAACCATTTTAAACTTTGGAGTGTAGTAAGGCCTCGGAGAGGCCACTCAAAAGACAACCCCGTGAGGGGGTTTTCGTTAAAGCCTATCCACTCGGATAGGCAACGTCGTAAGGCGTCCACGCCGTCTTGTGGGGCCGTGAAAACTCTGAGTGGTGGCCTTTGGAACGATAACCCCGAGCCGGCTCTGGCCGGTAGGGCTTTCCTCACCCCTTAAGGGGCGAGGCTTGAATTTTTAGTCAATTGAAAAAATTCGTTTAATGCTCTCTTTTACTTCCTCGGTTTTCTCAGGTTTGAGTAGACCAATTCTTCTCCTGATCAGGCGTTTATCAACGGTGAAGAGGATATAAGGCTTTATTATGCTTTGATACATTGGTAGAGTTCCCTTATACCGAATGACGTCTGAGTCAGAAAGAGGGATGTTATACTCCCTAAACCCACTGGAGAGGTTTGACGTTATCTGAACAACCATCACACTATTACCCATCTTGTTGAGAGCATCATTGGAGATTATAAGAGCCGGCCGAAGCTTCCCCCGAACTAGGTCTACAAAAGGGAACTCCACCATAATGATCTCCCACTGTTTGAGGCCTCCGTGAGGCTTAAGTTTCATTTGGCTCATATTCAATACCTCCATAGTCATCCCAATGTGCATCGGCCTCACTGTTCCAGTCTTTGGCAAGAATCGGCTCGATGGCCCTAAGCATGAGCTCAGCATACTCGTCTTCACCAGTCTTGGAATACTTTCTCTTCAGCAGGAACTCTCGAAGAGCTTCTTTGATGATCTCACTCCTGTTAGAGTATATTCCAGCTTCAATCAGCCTGCTCATTTCCCTTTCGAGGGCTGGGGGGATTCTCGCAGAAATCTTAATTCCTGTCGCCATTCGTATCACCCAAAACCTTATTTGTCGGACAATTTAAAAGTTTTTGGGGAGGAGAGAGTAACCGTAACTTTTTTTCTCCCGAAAGCCTCGCCGTTCACGGCGGGGAGGAGGTCAGTACAGGAGGGTTGGTGCCCAGACTGTCGAGATGGACTGGGAGGATCTGGGGAAGTTCTTCCTTCAGAAAACCGAAGCTACCTGGGATTTGTTGCCGTCTCTTGCGGCGCTGGAAGATCTGGATGAGGAGTTATTGAGGGTATAACATCCTCGATAAAGTGGGTGCAAACTTTATAAAGGATTGGCGCATATATACTGTTGAGTCTGTGAGAATGATCGGGCTCGGGCCCTTTGAGTGGTGGCCTCGGCGGACCCTCATGAAGCCGGGGATGCACCGTGAGAAGGGCTCATAATTGCTGTCTCCTCTATAATATTCCCTTTCTGCGGAGCTCCTTTTTGAGAGCCCCTAAGTTTGGAGTTTTCTCGTAAATCTCACGACTAATATATGCAATGTTGTCAGTTAGAAGAACAATGTGACGGAATTCCCTCCTTTTCTTGGCAATACTTTCTTTAAAAACGTTCTTTCTATCTTGATAGTCTCGAAGTTTCTTTGATAACACTACATCGTCAATTATTAAGAGCCTGGCATTATTTTCAAACTTACTCATTTGATTGTAGAGGTCATCAAAATAGGGAGTTACCCATACGTATTCTAAGAGCGGTTTGATGAGGGCAAACTTTTGTGGAAATTTTGAAATATAGTTTCTCTTTTCCTGCTTTCTAAGCTCAGCTATATGTTTAAGCCAACTACCCTTCTCCCTAAGCTCTCTCAGATTACCATAGTTAACCACAGCCAAGGCATAGATTGTCCTTTTTTCTTTGCTTCTATCAACTGAGATTACTAATGTTTTCATTCCATCACCAGCCGCTTGGGTTTCTTTTCCTGTGGAATTAGTGCGATGATCTCTTTGAGTTCCTTTGGAGTGAGTGGATAAACTCTTTCTCTAAATTCAATCTTAGATTGGGATGTAAACTACTTCCTGTCTATATTATAGATTTTGCCCTTCTTTTTCTGTTTTTTAACTGAGTTGGTGATTTTACTATGTGCTAAAGGGCTCATAAAGGTATCATGAATTGGAAAGGTGAACCCTATGAGCAAAACAGGCAGAAATGGAGCACTAGAGAGATACTAGGGAAGGATCATAATCCGAAAGATTTAATAAAGGGAATCTCAAAAACATGCACTAAAGTTATCAAAATTGTTAACCATGGTGGATAATTATGAGAATCAAACTGCTCAACAAACTCGCAAGAAAGAGGGTCTTCACCATAGAAGAGGCGGCAAAGATAACGGGCCTCGACAGAAACACCCTGAAAGTTCTCCTCAGCAGACTTGAGAAAAGGGGCTGGGTTGAAAGAATTGAAAAAGGAAAATACATCATCATCCCGTTGGGAGCAGAAAAAGGAGAATACACGCTTCACGAGTTCATAATAGGTTCACTTCTTGTAAAACCCTCGGCCATAGCTTACTGGTCAGCCCTCAATTATCACGGTTTTACCGAGCAGATCCCCAGCACTGTATTCGTCCAGACGACGGCAAGAAAGAAAAAACAAGACCTCAGAATTTTTGGGGTTAGGTATAAAATCATCAGGATAAAGCCCGAAAAATACTTTGGTGTTGAAAAAATCTGGATTGAGGAGTTTCAAGTTCCCATAACCGACAGAGAAAAAACCGTGATCGACTGCCTGGACAAGCCGAGATATTGCGGAGGGATAATTGAGGTTGCCAAAGCCTTCAGGGAGGAACTTGAGGGGGAAAAGCTCAGAGAGTACGCGTTGGGAATGAATAACTCCGCCGTTATAAGAAGACTCGGCTATCTGTGTGATTATTTTGGAGTAAATATTGACTTACCAAAGCCGAAAACGAGGAATTACATCCTCCTTGACCCAACAATGCCCAGGGAGGGGAATGTTGAGGGCAAATGGAGGATCATAGCCAACGTTGAACTGGAGGGCTTGGAATGATTCCGGTATTTGAGATTAAGACAATTGCCAGAAATAAGGGGGTTCCTGAGAGTACTGTGGAGAGGGATTACGCCCAGAACTGGCTTTTGTCTGGACTTTCAAGGACATCCCTTAAAATGGCGTTAAAGGGGAGAACAGGGATAAGAAAAGTATACATCGGAAATTACAGGTTTTCTGATGACCTGGATTTTACACTCCTGGGGGAATATGATGAAAAAACGCTACAGGAAGATCTGGTGAAGGGTATTAAGATTGCCAGAGAAACGGGGATTGTTTTTTGGCGTATCCTGTGTATCCTAAAGTTTATGAAGTATAGCATACAAAGGATACAATATGAGAGCCCCAATATTAAAGGAAAAAATATTGAGGGAGTTAGCAGTTAAAGAAGAAGTTTCTGTCAAAGAGCTTTTAGCAAAGTTTGAGGTTAACAGGCCTTACCTTTACAGAATTCTCAGGTCACTGGAAAGTGACGGTGCAGTAATTTTGGAGACGGGGAGGATACGGGTCCTTGACAAAAAATCCCTCCTCTATGTATGGGGGATGGAAAAGAGGAGGATATTCCAGGTTGTTAAGGGGGTTACTTATAAAGTAAGGCCCAAAAAAGTTAGGGATTTTGTGGTGTTCTCCGGAACTGCAGCGCTGTGGGTTCTGGGAAAGGTTTTGGAGCCGAGCTTTGGGACGGCTTACATCAAAAAAGAAGATTTCGACAGGTTAAAGCGGATTGGGATCAAAAGGGAGGGGTACCCAATCAGGTTTTATTCTTACGATGAGGATATCTTTGATTATACAAGGAATGTTAGGGGGTACAGGCTGCCGGTAATCGAGCAGGTCGTTGCGGATGCCCTGGGAGAAGGGATATA
>WAPO01000124.1 GCA_015520705.1 Thermococcus sp.
CTTGCAAACTTCACCGCAGGCGCTACTCCAAAAACCATAAGGGCAACCAGAAACAGCACCACACCCTTCTTCATTTTTGTTCACCCCGGGTGATACCTATTCACCCTTGTTGATATATGTGCATAAAATATTTATATACCTTTTTGAATATCACTCCTAGTGATAATACTGATGGAGGTGTTTCGATGGTGAATTTCATCTTTGGCATTCATAATCATCAGCCGCTGGGCAACTTTGGATGGGTGTTTGAAAGCGCCTATGAACATTCATATCTTCCGTTCATGGAGATACTTGAGGAGTATCCTGGAATGAAGGTTTCTGTTCATATAAGCGGCCCTCTCCTTGAGTGGCTTGAGAAAAACAAACCGGAGTATATTGAGCTCATCAGCTCCCTTGTTAAGAAAGGGCAGCTGGAGATTGTGGTGGCAGGCTTTTACGAACCCGTTCTGGCGGCAATTCCAAAGGAGGACAGAATAGAGCAGATCAGGCTTTTGAAGGAATTCGCCAGAAAACTCGGCTATGATGCAAAAGGGGTCTGGCTCACCGAGCGTGTCTGGCAGCCCGAGCTCGTGAAGAGTCTCCGTGCTGCTGGAATAGATTATGTCATCGTAGATGACTACCACTTCATGAGCGCCGGCCTGAGCAAGGAGGAGCTCTACTGGCCCTACTACACGGAAGATGGAGGCGAGGTTATAGCGGTCTTCCCCATAGATGAGAAGCTCCGCTATCTGATCCCATTCAGGCCTGTGGAGAAGACGGTCGAGTATCTGGAGGGTCTGAGTGATGAAGACCCCTCAAAGGTTGCAGTCTTCCACGACGACGGCGAGAAGTTCGGTGTCTGGCCCGGAACATACGAATGGGTCTATGAGAAGGGCTGGCTGAGGAACTTCTTTGAGGCTCTCACGAGCAATGAGAAGATAAACCTCATGACATACAGCGAATACCTCTCAAAGTTCAAACCGAAGGGTCTCGTCTACCTCCCAATAGCTTCCTACTTTGAGATGAGCGAGTGGTCGCTTCCGGCAAAGCAGGCGAAGCTCTTCGTTGAGTTTGTCGAGACCCTGAAGGCTCAGGGGCAGTTTGAGAAGTACCGCGTCTTTGTGCGCGGGGGCATCTGGAAGAACTTCTTCTTCAAGTATCCCGAGAGCAACTACATGCACAAAAGGATGCTGATGGTCAGCAAGCTCGTGAGAAACAATCCAGAAGCGAGGAGGCTCCTCTTCAGGGCACAGTGCAACGATGCCTACTGGCACGGCGTCTTCGGAGGGGTTTACCTCCCGCACCTCCGCAGAACGGTCTGGGAGAACATAATCAGGGCCAACAGTTTTGTTTCCACTGGAAGCTTCGTCAGGGATATTGACTTCGATGGAAGAGATGAGGTTTTTCTTGAAAACGGGTCTTTCTATGCCGTTTTCAAGCCCTCCTACGGCGGAGCTCTCTTTGAGTTCTCCTCCAAGAGGAAGGCTGTAAACTACAACGATGTCCTCGCGAGGAGGTGGGAGCACTACCATGATGTTCCTGAAGCTGCTACTCCGGAGGACGGCCATGAGGATGGGGTTGCGAGCATACATGAGGTCGGCAGAAAAATCCCGGAGGAGATAAAACGCGAACTGGCCTATGACTGGCAGATGAGGGGCATCCTCCAGGATCACTTTATAAAACCGGAGACATCGCTTGATGACTACCGCCTCGTGAGGTATGGAGAGCTCGGCGATTTCATCAATCAGCCCTACCGCTTTGAGTTCGGAGAAGGCCTGAAGCTGTGGCGTGATGGTATAGTCGACTCAAAACCCGGCAGGGTTGAGAAGGACTTCAGGCTCCGTGATGATGGGTTCGATGTTGAATACAGGGTTAAAAGTCCTATCAGAGCTCTCTTCGGTGTTGAGATAAATCTGGCTGTCCACAGCGTCATGGAGAGCCCGGAGGAGTTTGAGACTGCTAAAGTTGAGGTCAGCGACCCATACGGCATTGGAAGGGTTGAAATAGGCCTGGACAGAAAAGCTAAAGTGTGGAAGTTCCCGATAAAGACGCTCTCCCAGAGCGAAGCGGGGTGGGACTTCATACAGCAGGGCGTCAGCTACACATTCCTCTTCCCGGTTGATGGGGAGCTTGATTTCAGGCTTTACTTTAGGGAGCTTTGAAATCTCCCTTTAAACTTTAATACTCAGTCCGATGATATCTCTATTGATGGCTTTGATGACATTAAACTCTACCTCTTTTCCTGTTCTTGAAACCCTGATCACGGTTGTGCCTAGGTCTTCAAGAAGATCAATGACATACGGCCTGACGTGGCTCAGAACCTGCGTCTTCAGCAGATACACCGCTATGCGTCTCTTATCTCCCACGTATTTGTGCAGGGCGCTGAGTATTGCAAGGACATCTTCTGAAGAAGCAGGCGCTATGAAGAGTCTGTCCATCCCTACAGAGATTACAAGGGATGTTTTGTCCTGAGTTTCCTCCAGCACAGAATCATAGGCCATCTTGAACTTCTGCATCATAATTCTCGGTTCAGATATCTCTTCAATCTTGTGGCGCACCCTGCCGGTCTCGATTATGCCCCCAATCTTTATAACCTCCACATCGTCCAGCACCCTCGAGTTAAAGCCTGCAAGTTCCATTTTTGCCCTGTAGAGATGAAGGGAGTCCATGACATCAACGATAACTATGTGGTATCCTTTCTTAACTCCCCATGTGACTAGGTCGTAGAGGCCGATATAGGATAATCCCGGGTTCAGCCGTTCCACTATCACGGTCTCTCCGGGTTGTATTGAATCCCAGAGCGTGTCAAAAACAACCCTCATTTAATCACCCTGGATATAGTATATCAACGGAGGATTTAAGGTTTTAGGTTCGAAGCTGTTCCTTCATTTTATTTTGAAATTCAGCGCCTGCTCCAGACCCCAGAAGCTGCAGAACGAGCACTTCTCACCCTGGGCAGGCATACCGCAGACCCTGCACTCTCCGAGTTCAATCTCCTCAAGCTCGATCTTGAACAGCTTTTTCTTCCTCAGATAACCCTTCACGAAGTTTATTTTTGTCCCTGGTCTTTTTTCCTCCATCATGTTGAGAATTTCCTTGTATTCGAGCGTTGTCGCCCCTCTGGCATGCGGGCACTCCTCGATGTGATACTCTATGCCGCTGGCTAAAGCGTAGGCAACCACCTCCCTCTCGGTGAGCTCGTAGAGGGGCTTCACCTTTTTGACGAACTTCCCTTCTCCCGGAAGGATGGGGCCCTGCTTCGCTAGATACTGCGTGTTCCAGTGCATTATGCTGGAGAAGATGAAGCTCGCCTCATCGTCGAGATTGTGGCCGGTAGCTACGGCATCGAAGCCGTTGTCATAGGCGAACTTGTTGAAGATGTAGCGCTTGGTCAGGCCGCAGTATGAGCAGATCGGCCTCCTCGTCCTCACCTCACCGATTCCCTTCCCGAAGAGCTCCTTAATGCGCACGATGTGGAGGGGAACGCCGAGCTTTTTGCACTGCCTTACCGCATAGGCCTCGCTTTTCTCGGAGTATTCGCCGATTCCAAGGTTTATGTGGAGGCACTCTATTCTGTAGCCCAGCTTTTTGAGAACATAAGCTGTAACGGCAGAATCCTTTCCGCCGCTCACCACAACGAGAACCCGCTCATCCGGCCTCAGGAGTTTGTAGCGTTCTATCGTGCGCTTCACCTTTCTCTCGAAGTATTCCATGAAGTGCTTTTCACAGAGATACATCCTCGGATAGTGGAGCTTGATGAACGCTTTTCTCTCACAGAATTTGCATTTCATGGGCATCCTTCTCACCTCTACAGCCCTTGCTTGCGCAAGCGCCGCTTTCACTATCTTTCAAGCGTCCTTGACGGATGGCGGAAATCTTCTAACTCTTGGATCTGCATCTCCCCGATAAGGTGCTTCTTTATTTGCTTTTTGTCTCTATTCGCCCGTGAAGTGCGCCCTTCGGGCGCGAAATGAATGCGAACTCCTCTAAACAGCCGATTTTTTGTACGCACAGCGCTTAATAGCTCCATCTTTTCACCTTAAAAAGAAAACGAAAGGACAGTTAAAAACTTACTCCCCGCTCGCACCCAGTGCCTCCACAGCATGCCTCCAGTTCCCGGGCTTTTTGAACTCCTTCTCCGTGAAGAGTCCCTCTTTCTTGAGTATCCCTCTCGCCGCCAGAATTCCTGTCGCGGCCGCGTTGACTATGTCCCTGCTCAGGCCTGCTCCGTCTCCAGCGGCGAAGATTCCCTCTATGCTCGTCTCAAGATTCTCATCGACCTCGGCGCGCATGGCGTAGTATTTAATCTCAGGTGCGTAGAGGAGTGTATGGTCACTTGCAACGCCGGGAAGGACTTTATCGAGCTTCTCCAGCCCTTCAAGGATATTTGTGACGATTCTGTGCGGGAGGGCCATTGCTATATCTCCCGGAGTCGCGTGCTTGAGAGTTGGTTCCACATCGCTGCGTCTTATCCTTGTCCACGTGCTCCTCCTGCCGCGCCTCAGATCGCCGAGACGCTGGAGGAGGGGTTTTCCGCCGCCTATCGTGGTCGCCAGCTGTGCTATGCTCTTCCCATATGCTGTCGTGTCTTCAACAGGCTCTGTGAGCTCAATCCTGCTCAGAAATGCAAAGTTCGTGTTGTTGCTCTTTCTGTCCCTCATGGAGTGTCCGTTGACCCCGACGTAGCCGTCATAGCGCTCCTCAACGACGAAGCCGTTCGGATTTGTGCAGAACGTCCTCACGAAGTCGTCGTAGGTGTCCGTGTATATGTGGAACTTGGGGTCGTGGTTTATGCTCGTTATGGGCTCCATCAC
>WAPO01000125.1 GCA_015520705.1 Thermococcus sp.
GGGGAAGTTCCTGTTAAGGGCAGTGTCTTCCTATCAGGCAGCAGCGCCGAGTTTAACCTTCCTTCAGGTGTTGAGCTCACTGAGGGGACTCTGGGGCTTTCACAGCCGGAAGAGTCGAGGATACTTGGCTTCCATTTCTACGCCCTCAAAAAGGCCTACAGGCTGAAGATAAAGGGGGATCTGATTAAACCTCTCGTTATAGTTTCCCACCTCTCTGAGAGGGCATTCATCAGCCACCACATCAGCGTAGAGGCGGAGAACGTTAAAGTCCCTATAATAATCTACGACCTGAGCGAGGAGGGCGCGAAGTCCCTCGTTGTCGAGCTGAAGGCCAGAAATTCTGACATCGAAATCCTCACGATTGGAAAGCACTCCTCTCTCTCGCACTATCTGCTCAGGGCGAGCCTCGGCGAGGGGACAGCGGTGAGGGCATTTACAGCAATCAGCGGCGGGGAGATGAGCCACCACCGTGAGGACTACTCGCTTGAAGGGAATGGGAGCATGCTCGTTCTGAGGGGCATGCCCATAGCCATAGGCTCAGCCGTCGACTACCTGACCAACGTCCTCCAGTATGGGGAGAAAACAACCAGCGAGACGAGAATCCACGGCTTTTCCTATCAGAAAGGCTGGGCGGTGCACAGAGGTGTTGCCAAGGTCTTCGAGAGTGCCAGAGGCTCTTCCAGCGCTGTGCTTTCCAGAATAACCATCATGGACGAAGGCTCCCTTGGAGTCAGCGTGCCAATGCTCGAAGTCGACACCGGGGATATCGAGTCTGCCTTCCACTCCTCAAACGTGCAGCAATTTGATGAGGATTCCCTGTTCTACCTCCGCTCCCGTGGCCTCGATGGAAAGGAAGCTCTCAATCTCTTTATCCATGGTATTGGGGAGGTGTTGAGTTCCCACCTTGAGAGACTGAGGGGCAAGGCGAGGGGCAACGTGGCTGAGCTGATTGAAGGGCTGCTTTGAGGCTTTTCCTTTCTTTTAGTGATAACCCACCAAAAGTTTTATTTTACCATATCAAAGGTAGAGATATGAATCGAATTGCAAAATGGATGGGATTTGCTGGAGGTCTTATCTACTGGCTCTTCGTGGCGTGGAGCATCTCCAAGAACCCTTGGTTTTCCTTCCTCCACAACGCACTCAGCGACCTTGGTTCTCCAGAGATGGCACAGGCGCCATGGATATATAACCACGGCCTGATAATTACGGCACTTTTCGTCCTTTTGTTTTCACTCTATCTCATCTTAACTTCCAGAAACAAACTCCAGACAGTGGGAGGGGCATATATCAGCATTGCTGCCCTTTTCCTGGCACTTATAGGAATCTATCACGCAGGCACGCGTCCTCACACTTTTGTCTCCACATATTTTTTCATTCAATTCTTCCTCGGGGCACTGGTTTATGGAGTCGGAAGCAGAAAAAGTGCTGTGAAATATGGTTCGGTTCTAATCTTCCTCCTCGCACTCCTGGGGGTCTCTCTTCATTGGCCCTCTGTTGCCCTTATAGAAACTTACGAGATAGCTCTGATAATGATTTTTACCCTGCTGGTTGCCTTGGAAATATGAGGGCATTTTCATAGAGTTATAACCTCTGAAACAGCCGAAACATCGGTTCTCCGGCTTATCCGGAGTTCGTGGACTTCAAGCATGGAAAAAGTGCAGCGGATGCCCGGCGACGATTTATTTTTGAGTTTGAGACGAATGGGATGCATTCTGGTTGTACGGCCAGATAAGGCTGTCCAAAGGTTTAAATTGTTAGTCTGTAATGTCTAACGGTGGTTTAAATGACAGGTGATGGTTTTTGGCCTGAGCAGGGCTATTAGGAGAGCCAAGAAGAATGCCGTTATAGCAGAGATTAAGATCTATTCTCCAAAATACGGAGACCTTCTGAAAAATAGAGATCCTTTTGATATTCTAAGGGCCTATGAACGGGCTGGAGCTGTGGGAATCTCTTACATCACAGAGTCGAAGCACTTTAAAGGGAGCTTCAAGTTTCTGAAGAGACTCTGCAGGGAAACAGAGCTACCGATTCTGAGAAAAGACTTCATAACAAGCAGAAAGGAGATAGAAAGAACAGCCGAGGCAGGAGCTTCCGCAGTTTTGCTCATAGCCCGGTTCCTGAGAGAGAACCTGCCCGAGTTTGTTGATTATGCAAAAGAACACGGGCTTGACACCCTTGTGGAGGTCCACAGCGAGGAAGAACTTGCAATAGCCCTCAAAACGAAGAGCACGATGATAGGAATAAACAATCGGGATATAGGGAAGCTTGAACTGGACGATGGAAATGTGACTCTAACCGAGAGGCTCGCCCCTATCATACCAGAGAAATACGTCAGGGTAAGTGAAAGCGGGATAAGTAGCGCGGAAGACCTCAGGAGGGTCTTAAGGCACGTCGATGCGGCCCTTATAGGCACAGCTCTCATGAAGACCGAGAACCCCAGGAGATTCCTCAGGGAGCTCGTGGAGGTGGAGATATGAATTATCTTACAAAGCTCATAGAGAAACAGGATCTGAGCTTTGGAGAGGCCTATGAGCTCTTTATGGAGCTCAAAGAGGAGAATGAGGTGAAGATAGCTGCCTACCTTGCAGCGTTCCAGACGAAGGGCTACACAGGGGAGGAGATAGCCGGCTTGGCAAAAGCCATGAGGGACAGTGCGATTAGGCTTGAGCTTGGGGAGGTTGCTGACACTGCTGGAACTGGTGGTGATGGGAGTTTGACCATAAACGTTAGCACAGCATCAGCTCTCATCCTTTCGGCTTTCACGAGGGTGGCAAAGCATGGAAATACTTCTATAACCTCAAAGAGCGGCTCGGCTAACGTTCTTGATGCCATGGGCATCAACATCCACCTTCCTCCGGAGAAGGCTAGGGAAATTATAGAAAAAACGAACTTCACTTTTCTCTTCGCTCCCCTCTACCATCCGGCATTAAAGCCTATAATGTCCGTCAGAAAGATTCTCAGAATAAAAACCATTTTCAACATCCTTGGCCCTCTTGCAAACCCAGCTAATCCAGTTTATCAACTGGTCGGTGTAAATTCGGAGGAGTTGCTTGAGCCCGTTGGGGAAGCTTTAAATTTCCTCGGTGTGAGGAAGGCTCTTGTAGTCTACGGGTCGGGCATAGATGAGATTAGCTCCTTCAAAGAAAGCAAGGTTGTTGAAGTCAGGAAAGGCAGACTTGAGAGTTATACAGTGAACCCCAGAGACTTTGGGATGGAACCTGTGAAACCAAAGCCCTGCTATTCTTCACAAGAAAGTGCGGAGAGGATAAAAGCAGTTCTCGGTGGAAATGGGAGGAGGGATGACAGGTATTTCATCTTAATAAACAGTGCAACAGCTCTCTATGCTTCTGAAATTGCCAGTGATTTTAAAGAAGCTGTTGAGATGGTGAAAAGCATCCTGGGAACAAGCCTGCTGGAAAAATTGGAAGAGATAGCAAGGCTTTCTATTTGAAGGAGGCACCAGAATGGCATTCAAAAAGCTGAAGAACGTTGACCCTTTGAGTCTGTACAGTGTTCTTCGGGAAATGAACATGCCTTTCATGCTCCGTTCGGCAGAGAAAGATAGCAGGAAAGCGCGCTACACATACCTCTCAGCAGAACCTGAGTTCACTGTGAGCGTCAGAAACGATGGAACATTTGTGGACGGGAGGGAGGTGTCAGGAGAGAGAAACCCATTTTCAGTTCTCAGAACCCTGATGAGGGACTCAACTGAGGGAGAGCGCTTCCTCGGGGGATTCGTTGGATATATATCTTACGACTCCATCTGCTCGATAATCGGAGGGGAGATAAGAGAACCGTCGGTTTTCGGTTATTACCCGTGGACATTCGTATATGATCACAGCAGGAGCAAGCTGAGTTTCTTTTACCTGAGAGAGCCACCATTTGACCCTAAAACCCTCGTGGAAAGGGCGAATAGGGTGATGGTTGGTGAGAGCGGCAGTGCATCGGAGATAGTCTCGACAGACGCTGACGAGAAGACATTTGTTAAGATGGTTGAGAAGGGTAAAGATTACATCTACTCCGGTGATGTCTTTCAAGTAGTCCTCTCAAGGGAGTATAGACTCAAAAGCAGATTGGATAGTTTAAGGTTCTACAGGAGGCTGGTTGAGATAAACCCGAGTCCCTACACTTTTATTTTGGAGTTTGAGAAAACGGTCATTGGAGCATCTCCAGAAACAATGGGCTCGGTCGAGAGAAGAACCTTCAGGATAAACCCGATAGCAGGTACAGCTCCAAGAGGAAAGAATAGTGATGAGGATGAAGAGCTGAAGAAGAGGCTTTTGAACGACGCAAAGGAGCGGGCTGAACATATCATGCTCGTTGACCTGGCAAGAAACGATGTAAGAAAGGTTTCGAAACCCGGAAGCGTTAAGCTGGTCAGGTTCTTTGATGTACTCCGCTACAGCCATGTGCAGCACATAGAAAGTGAGGTTGTTGGGGAACTTGAAGAAGGAAAAGATGCTTTCGATGCAATGGAAGCCGCTTTCCCAGCAGGAACCCTTACAGGTGCTCCAAAGATAAGGGCCATGGAGATTATAAATGAACTTGAGAAGAGTCCCAGAGGAATATACGGAGGAGCCGTCGGCTATTTTTCGACAACAGGAGACGCTGATCTTGCAATAGCCATCAGAATGGCTGAAATAAGGAGAGGTGAGATAAAGGTTAGAGCAGGAGCGGGGATAGTTGCGGATTCAATCCCTGAACGGGAATTTCAGGAAACGGAGAACAAAATGAGGGCGGTTCTAAATGCTCTGGGGGTGGCGGAGTGATATTGCTTGTTGACAATAGGGATTCATTTGTGTGGAATCTGGCGGAATATGCTTCTCTATTTGACAGAGTAACGGTCGTGCCAAACACGATAAAGCTCTCTGAGCTCAGAAGAATAAATCCAGATGGTATAATAATATCTCCCGGCCCTGGTTCTCCCGAAAGTAGGAGGGATGTAGGTAACAGCCCAGAAATTGTCGTAGAAGCCGAAGTCCCGGTTCTTGGGGTCTGTTTAGGCCACCAGATTATCGGACATGTTTTCGGCGGGAAAGTTGGCAGGGTGAAGCCTCTGCATGGAAAAGCCTCTATAGTCAAACATGACGGCAAGACTATCTTCTCCGGAGTAAAGAACCCGCTTATGGCTGGCAGGTATCACTCCCTTGCGGTTTTGGAAGTCCCCAAAGGCTTCAAAGTTTCAGCTATATCCCAAGAAGATGAAGTTATAATGGGTATCAGACACCGGAAAAGGGGGATAGAGGGGGTACAGTTTCACCCGGAGAGTGTTCTAACGGAGTGGAGGACTCGGGAAGGATTGAAAATTATCAAGAACTTTGTGGAGATGACGCGATGATGGTGAATTTCATTAAGATATGTGGTATAAGGACAACTGACGAGCTTAGGCTGGTGGAGAGGTATGCGGACGCTACAGGAGTTGTGGTGAACTCAAAGTCACCGCACCGTCTGCCTCTCAGGACAGCAGGGGAACTTATAAAGCGCTCCAGAATACCAGTTTTTCTGGTTTCGACGATGATAAGCTTTCCGGAGTGGGCCAACACTATCGAGAAAACCGGAGCAGAGCACATCCAGATACACACAGATGTCCAGCCGGCAACAGTTGAAAAGCTCAAGAATGAGTATGGAGTTTTCATAGCTAAGGCCTTTAAAGTTCCAAGGAAGAGCAATGACCCTGCTGCTGATGCCGAGGATCTCCTTCGGAGAATAGAGCTTTATGAACTCGACAGGATTATACTTGACACAGGAGCCGGAACAGGTTTAACCCACGACCTTAGGGTTACAAAGCTCGTAGCGAAAGAGGTTCCGGTCATAATTGCTGGTGGTTTGAACCCGAATAACGTCGGAAAGATAGTGCGCTTTGTAAGACCTTGGGGAGTTGACGTCTCATCTGGTGTCGAGAGAGAGGGCGTGAAGGATGAGAGCCTGATAAGAACCTTTGTGGAGGCAGTTAAGAATGTGGTTCGGTAGGTTTGGGGGACAGTTCGTCCCTGAGACACTCATAGAACCTTTGAAGGAGCTCGAAGAGGCCTACAGGCGGCTCAGGGATGATGAGGAGTTCAACTCAACACTCAGTCGCTACCTCCGGGACTGGGCTGGTCGGCCAACCCCGCTTTACTACGCCGAAAGGCTAACCAAAAAGCTCGGCGGGGCGAAGATTTATATCAAGAGGGAGGATCTGCTTCACGGTGGGGCCCACAAGACTAACAACGCCATCGGTCAGGCCCTGCTCGCGAAGTCCATGGGAAAAACGCGCCTGATAGCTGAGACCGGAGCTGGACAGCATGGAGTCGCGACAGCCATGGCTGGAGCTCTCCTCGGCATGGAAGTTGACATTTACATGGGCTCTGAGGATGTAGAGAGACAGAAGATGAATGTCTTCCGTATGGAGCTCCTCGGTGCGCATGTCATTCCTGTGCAGAGCGGTTCCAAGACTCTCAAAGATGCGATAAATGAGGCTTTGAGAAACTGGGTTGCGAGCTTCGAGAACTCGCACTATCTTATAGGCTCTGTTGTGGGCCCTCATCCGTATCCAATAATAGTGAGGGACTTCCAGTCGGTAATTGGGAAGGAGGTGAGGAAGCAGATCCTTGAGGCAGAGGCTCTTCTTCCGGATGCGATAATAGCATGTGTTGGCGGGGGAAGCAATGCAATTGGTATTTTCTACCCCTTTGTGAAGGATGAGGTAAGGCTTATCGGTGTGGAAGCAGGCGGTAAGGGTCTTCGCACAGGCCTTCACGCTGCTTCACTCAACGCAGGTGAGCTTGGGGTCTTCCATGGCATGCTCAGCTACTTCCTCCAAGACGAGGAGGGTCAGATAATGCCAACCCACAGCATTTCAGCCGGTCTTGACTATCCTGGTGTCGGCCCTGAGCATGCCGATCTAAAGGAGAGCGGAAGAGCTGAGTATGTGACGGTGGCTGATGGAGAGGCGCTGAGGGCCTTTCACGAACTCTCAAGAACCGAGGGGATAATCCCTGCCCTTGAATCAGCCCATGCAGTGGCTTATGCAATGAAACTCGCTCCTGAGATGAAGGGAGATGAGATAATCATAATCAATCTCTCCGGAAGAGGAGATAAGGACCTTGACATAGTCAGGGGGATCGGAAATGTTTGAGAGGGGTTCAATAATTCCCTACATAACCGCAGGTGATCCGAGCGTTGAGAAGACGCTCCGCTTCATGTTTGCTGTTGAGGAGTTCGCGGGGGCTATAGAACTCGGTATACCCTTCAGCGATCCTATAGCGGATGGGAAGACGATACAGGAGTCTCACGAGAGAGCCCTGCGCAACGGTTTCAGGCTGGAGAACGTCTTTAAAATCCTCTCCACCTTTAAGAGAGAGTCCGAGACACCTGTGGTGTTGATGACATACTACAACCCGATTTTCAGAACCGGTGTGAAGGAGTTCATTGCGAGGGCCAGGGAGAGCGGAGCGGATGGGATACTCGTCGTTGACCTTCCTGTAGGCCATTCCAGAGAGTTCCTCGATGGTGCTAGGAGGGAGGGAATAAAGACCGTCTTCTTGGCTGCACCAAATACTCCAGATAAAAGGCTGGTGGAGATAGACAGGGCTGCGACAGGTTTTGTTTACCTCATTTCCCTCTATGGAACCACAGGGGCGAGAAAAGAACTCCCAGAGAGTGTGTTTGAGTTTGTTAAGAGGGCCAGGATGCTTTGTAGCAACAGATTAGCTGTTGGCTTCGGCGTTTCAAGAAGAGGGCATGTGGAAGAGTTGTTAGATGTTGGAGCAGATGGCGTTATTGTGGGAAGCGCGCTCATAAGGATAATAACCGAAAAAGAAAAGCCTATAGAAGCACTAAAGGAAAAAATGAAAGAACTGGCCGGTCTGATTTAAGATCCATAGATTTTCAGAGCCGCTTATTTCTTTCCAGTGGTTGCCAGTCTCTCCATCCAAGACCCCCTAATTCAAAAAGGAGAACCTCTGATGCCCAATCTAACTCCATCGCCTTTTTTTGGGTTTCAACCCTTTTTGAAAGTTTTAATGTTCCAGTCCTGATTTCCCCGCTTGTTACCACTGAATCTAAACCATTCCACCCAAGATTCTTAAGCTCCTTTAGGAGAACCATGAAGTCATTGAAACTTAGTTGTGGTGACTCGGAAATGACTTTTTCCGGGTGAGGATGAATCTCGATCATTACTCCGTCAGCTCCAGTAGCATAGGCGGTTTTTGCAAGAGATATAATCAAGGGTTTCCTGCCAGCATAATGAGAGGAATCGGCAATTATTGGTAGATGTGAGACTTCTTTAAGAAGGAGAATTGCTGAGATGTCGAGAGTGGAGCGTGTAAAGCCTTTAAAGGTTTTTATACCTCTCTCGCACAGGATTATGTCCTCATTACCTTGGCTCATAATGTATTCGGCTGAGTACAGGAACTCTTGGATAGTATTGCCCTTTCCCCTTTTGAGCAATACAGGGTTGTCAATTCTCCCAACAGCTTTAAGAAGCTCGAAGTTCTGGGAATTTCCTGTTTCAATCTGGACTATATCGGAGTATTTGGTCACGAATTCAATCTGGGATGTATCTATAACCTCAGTTACAGTAAAGAGGCCATACTCATCGGCAGCTTTTCTAAGCCACTTAAGGATCTTCTCGCCCTGCCTCGAGGAGGGATAAAGATTTGTTCTTGGCTTGAAATTAGCACCCCAAATAATTCTGATTCCAATCTCTGCTAGAAACCCAGCAATCGTTGCTATTTGCTCCTCGCTCTCGATAACAGAGGGCCCAGCTATAACTGTGAAATCATCACCTATTCTAACGTCTCCGATCTTAACTACTGTCTTGGAGTTATGCTCCTTCGAGAACTTGAACTTAGTGCTCAAGTTGCCACCCTCCTAATATTTTTGCTAGAAATCCTTGGACTACAGGTTTGACTTGGGAAGAGAGTGCTTTATTCATTTCTATCCACCTTTAAAATAGTGCGCACAATCATCCCGTATTCAGTAAGACGGACGGGTCGTGGAGCATCCTTTGTTCCATAGTCAATCAGACCAAGTTCTTTAAGAATCCTCGCGTTGAGCTTGAGTGTCGATAAGGGTTTATTTTCTTTTCTGCTGAGCTCTTCAAGGAGGGCATTAAGAGAGCGGTGCTTTCCGTTGATGCTTCTCAAGATTAGTTGCTGGTTTTCATTCAAAGCTCTAAGAATCAGCCGTCTAATCACATCTCCCCCGCCAGAACTTGGTGATAGTGGCGGGGTATCATCCATTGGCAGGGCATCACCTGGCTTAAAAATTTCGTAAATTGGCGGGACATCACCGATCACCGAAAGTGATGGCAGGTTACTGTATTTAAACTCTTGGGTAGGTCAGTCTGTCTTACACATTTCTATCATTCTGAGAATAATCTTGGCTTCTATTTTATCCCTGAGAAGATTTCATTTTATATTCGCTTGGATTTCTTTCTCAAAATGGAAGATACAGCTTACGTTCACAAGGCTTAGCATGACACTTCAGCGAGCATAAGGAAGATAAAGTATCCAATGCTTGCTGATTCAGCAGGGGAGATGAGTAGGCTCTTCGGGACGTACATCGAAGACGAGGGGTGTTTCATGAAGGGTTACCTTCATAATAGACCCCGACGGAAAAGTAGTGCACATGGAGATGCACGATTTAAGTATGGGCAGGAGTGAGAAAGAGATTCTCAGGAGGCTCAGAGCTTCGAAGTATGTGCGCGAGCACCCGGGACAGGTCTGCCCCGTCAGCTGGGAACTAGGCAAGGATACACTGGAAGTTAGTCTTGATTTAGTTGGGAAGCTTTGATTTTTCTATCTAACCTTGTTTGATGTTTGAAGCATGGAATTTTTGAAGATGGTTGATAGTTAAGCATTCAAAATTTCAATTCTGGAAAATAGAATCCCATTTTTTCTGCTCTCTTAGATGGTTAAACTTGTGAACTTCTCAGAATTGAGAATTTTGTTTTATAAACAAACCTTTTCTTTTGGAAAATAAACTATAGGGATTTGATATAACGAGCTATTTTGTCGTCATAATGCACTTTCTTGGGGGTGTTTTCTGAAATTCCAATCTGGAAAAAATAAAGTTCATAAGGCCTTCCAAGATATATTAGATTAACCTAAAACTTGTGGAGGTAAATATCATGGATATCGGTGCTTTCCTCATAACCTTCAGAGAGGCCTTTGAGGCGGCGATAATAGTGGCCATAATAGTTGCATACCTGCGGAGAACCGGCAGGGCAAATCAGGTTAAGGACGTCTGGACAGGGGTCCTGCTATCGGTTGGGCTCAGCGCTCTCCTCGGAATCGGCATACTGAAGTTCTACGGAGGGCTCGAAGAAAAGGAGCTCTTTGAGGGAGCAGCATCTTATATAGCCGTGATAGTCCTTACGACCATGATCTACTGGATGGCGACGAAGGGAAGGAATATCAAGGCGGAGATAGAGAGCAGGGTAAGCACCTCCATAGCCCCGCTGGCTTTAATCGGCTTCACCTTCGTGGTCGTCTTCAGGGAGGGCCTTGAGACCGTGCTCTTCTTGACGCCATTCATGACCCAGAACCTTACTGGAACCCTTATGGGGCTCATAGCGGGTCTGAGCGGTGCAGTGGTGCTCGCCTACTTGATTTACGGCGTTGGCATGTGGATAGACCTGAGGAGGTTCTTCTACTACAGCTCGATACTGCTCGTCTTCGTGGCGGCAGGTTTAGCCGGCTACGGGACGCACGAGCTTATAGAATGGGCAGGGGAGGAGGGCTATTCCCTCGGGATGCTTGCTAACACCGCCTACAGCCTCGGAATCCCTAAGGAGAGCATCTGGCATAGCGACGGAGCCGTGGGATCGGTTCTGGCAGTGCTCTTTGGCTACTCGGTGAGCATGGAGTGGGGACGTGTGCTGATCCAGTTCGGCTACCTGATCCTTGCCCTGCACCTCGTGCTCAGGGTGTATGGAAGAGAGCCCTCCCCAAGCTCCAGAAAAAAGGCTGCTAATGTGGCCTGATCATTCCTTTTATCTTTATCCAGCAACTTATAAAAAGGATGGATCCAAATCCGGTCGGGTGAAGAATATGGATGCACGGAATTTCAGACGAATTGCTCTGGTGGGTGCGAGCCCCAACGCGGCTAAATACGGGAACATAATTCTGAAGGATTTAAAGAGGAAGGGCTTTGAAGTCCTGCCCGTTAACCCGAAGTATGATAAGATTGAGGGCTTAAAATGCTACAAAAGCGTTAAAGACCTGCCGGAAGATGTTGATGTGATTGTTTTTGTCGTCCCCCCGAAGGTGGGGATTAAAGTGGCGAAAGAGGCCGTTGATGCAGGATTCAAGAAACTCTGGTTCCAGCCTGGAGCTGAGAACGAGGAGCTCAGGGAGCTTTTAGAAAGCAGAGGTGTTGAATATAGCTTCCATAAGTGCATAATGGTGGAGACGTAGGTGGTGCCGATGAGCTTTTACTACGTTAAAAAATTTGAAAGGGATCTGGATGAGCTCTGGGAGGAGCTTAAGAAGAGGGTTGAGGAGGAGGGGCTCCTTATAGTCGGTGAAAGGATTCCCGTCAGCATAGTGGAGAGGGAAGACGGTATCATTGCGGACTACCACGTGCTCTTCATATGCGATAGGGAAGTTGTGGCGGAGCTTGTGAGGCTTGACCCCAACATAGGTGCTCTAATGCCCTGCACGGCATTTGGCTATGTCAGGGAGGACGGCGTTTATATCGGCGTTGGGCTTCCAAGTATGGCATGGAGGATCGCTGGTGAAAAAGTTGTTGAGCTCATGAAGCCCATGGAGGAGAGGCTCAGAAAGATAATCGATTCCCTATAGGTTTGTCAGTTTTTAAAGTTCTGCTCCCCTCCTATTTTCACTTTGGAAAGAATAAGAACAATAAGCTTTCAAACATAGTTCAGCATGGTGATTTACATGGCGAAAGTTGTTTTGAACGTTAAAAATATGAGCTGTCAGCACTGTGTAATGACAGTTAGGAGAGCTCTGGAAAGAATCGGTGCAAAGGCCGAGGTTAGCCTGAAGGAAAAGAAGGCTGTTGTTGAATACGATGAGTCGAAGCTTAAGGTTGAGGATCTGATTAATGCTATCGCAAAGTTCGGTTATGAAGCGGAGGTGGCCTGAAATGCCCATAGACCCGGTTTGTGGAATGGAAGTTGGTGAAGAGACGGAGTTTAAAGTGGAGCACATGGGGGAGACATATTACTTCTGCTCCCCGCACTGCAAAGCCCAGTTTGAGGCAAACCCCGAAAAGTACGTTAAGGGAGAGGGAATGAAGCACGGACATGGCCATTCACATCACGGTCACCACAGGATGGGCGGCTGTGGCTGCCACTGAGATCTTTTTTCTTTTCTCTTCTGAGGTGAATGCAAATGAATGAGTACGATTTTCTTATTGTTGGGGGCGGAGCGGCTGGCTTCGCTGCGCTTTCCTTCAAAGGGGACATATCAAAAATGCCGTGCTGTGCCCTCTAATTAATCTCACGAAATAGATAAAGGATATAGCCGACCAATTAATGCCATCTCATGCCACCCCTCCTCATTCCGTGTGAAATACGTTTATAACCTCCCCTTTTGTATTCCTCATCATGACGCATCACTACGGCTATGTGGGTGCAGTTTTGGCAGCTCTGCTCTTTGGAATAAGCTCGACGCTGAACAAAATCGCTCTCAGAAA
>WAPO01000126.1 GCA_015520705.1 Thermococcus sp.
ACGAAGGTCATGCCCGACTTCTACGTCTTCAGGACGGACAAATGGATAGTCTTTCCGTGGGAGGAGTTCCCCGTTGTGGTGAGAGAGTGAGGGTTTCTTTTTAAAACCCTCTCGATTGCATCACTATGCAATTCTTTTACTCAGGTTTCTTTTGATTCGTTCTAAGAACAAAACTCAGTTCTAAAAAAATTTACATTAAAAAAGAAAAGAGAGTTTTGTTACTTATAATGAAAGGAAAAACTTATAAAGATGAATTGATTAGAATATATTGCACACAATTTAAGGAAGTGAACTTGGTGCAGTGGAAAGGCTTGATGGCAGTCCTCATTGGACTGCTGATGGTCGGATTAACTGTGGGAAGTGCGGCAGCGATATCAAGTCCCGCCCAAAATCCTCACGCAAAGGTAGTGGTTATGAAGGAGTTCTCAACTAAACTCTTAGTGAATACACCCACAAGACAGATCTTTATTTTTGGAGACCTACTGATTGACTACAAAACCAATGGCAATAAAGCAACAATACTAATCAAGAATACAACTACAGATAATATGGTAGACGTTGTTTATATAACCTCCACCGAGATTGATAACTCATACCTATTAACGGTCAGAGATTCCTCAGGAGCCAATTACTCCATAAAAACTCCTATAAATATAATAGCCCCGGGATTGAGAACAAAACAGTTAATATCAAAGCCATTGATAAACAAAGAGCCTTCCACTACCATAGATTATAATACACAGCAACACTACTGGTGGGATGGAGTATACTTTGTCAAAGGCTATATGATACGGTATCCGCATCCAGATTACGAGTACTATGGGGTAGAACCTTGGGACACTGTTTCAATCAAAGGCAATAAGCTCACACACCTGCACTTTTCCAATGCAAAATCAGCGTTCATCATTCAGGTCGGACCTACTGCATTAGGGGCCGCTATAGGTGCCTACTTCGCCAATGTGCCGGGGGCTATTGTTGGAGCCATAGTGGGCTTGGCAGGGGGAATAGCATTCGGACATTACCTTTTAGATGAGCATGGCTGCTTGTGGATATGGTTCGCTTGGAAATGGGAATATCACTGGCGCTGGGTACCCCCGGGATATGTATACGAACCCGTTCTAAAATACCTCAGGATAGCCAGCTACACACTTAAAAATGACTACCATCTACCAAATCCTTGAGGTGAAAAGCATGAAGCGCTGGACTTTTGTGTTTCCATTCATTTACTTCCTCTTCCTTTTTTCACTGGCATTCATGGACTTACCACGACAAATCAATCGCCAATGGATGTGGGTTCAAATTGGTGGACTAATTTTCATGATCGTGCTTGGGGGATATCTCGATGAGAGCATTCCGAAGAGTGGACTGATAACGATCGGAGCCTTCACTCTCCTGTGGCTCGCTTTGGCATTCCTCATCAGCATCAAGAAGGAGTACTTCATACTCTTGGGCCTCATTATCGAGCTGGTTGTAGTGATCCTTATTGAAAGATTCTTCGGGAGGCATTAGGAAAGAACTACTCGAAATCCCTTTAACCTCTTTTTCCAAACTTTCTTCAGGTGGTCTCATGAGGGCATTTATAGCCATTGAGATAAATGATGAGGTTAGAGAAAAGCTCGTTGAGGTTCAGGAGAGAATAGCAAAAACCAAAGCAGCAAAAATAAAGTTTGTGGAGCCTGAAAACCTTCACTTAACGGTTAAATTCCTTGGAGAGATTACGGGAGAGCAGGCGGAGGAGATAGGTCGGATTCTGGGGGGCATTACAAAGAAGCACAAAAAGCACCGCGTTAGAGTTAGGGGCATAGGTGTCTTTCCAAATCCGGGGTATATACGCGTCATATGGGCGGGCATAGAGAATGACGACGGGATAAAGGCGATAGCGGAAGATGTCGAGAGGGAGATGAGGAAGCTAGGCTTCAGAAAGGAGAAGAACTTCGTCGCCCACATAACCATAGGTCGTGTAAAGTTTGTGCGTGACAAGCTGGAGCTTGCCGCGGCTCTGAAGGAGCTGGCAAACGAGGACTTCGGGGAGTTCGAGGTTAATGCTGTGGAGCTGAAGAAGAGCACGCTCACACCGAAGGGCCCCATCTACGAGACAGTTGCAAGGTTCGAGCTGGCGGAATAGGGAGTGAGGTGCGCCCATGAAGCTTGAAGATGTTATCACGCAGGTTCTCCCGCGGATAAGGCCGGGTGAAGAGGAGAGGGCATTTGTGCGCCGCCTTATGGATGAGCTTAAGGAGATTGCCATTGAAACAGCGGAGAGGCTTGGCATTAATGCCAAACCCAGATTTGTGGGCTCTCTCGCAAAGGACACCTACCTGGCTGGAGACCATGACGTTGACCTGTTCCTCGCCTTTCCTCTGGATACGCCTCTTGAAGCGCTGCGTGAGAAAGGTCTCGAGCTCGGAAAAGCGATAGCTGAAAGGCTCGATTCATATGAGGTTGCCTATGCTGAGCATCCATACGTGAGGGCGCGCTATAGGGGGGTTAAGGTTGACCTGGTTCCATGCTATGACGTGAAGAGCTGGAGGGATGTGAGAACTGCGGTTGACCGCTCTATACTCCACAACCTCTGGGTTCTTGATAACCTCGGCGGCAGAAATGATGATGTGAGGCTTTTAAAGCGGTTTTTCAAGGGAATCGGGGTCTATGGCAGCGAGATTTATGTTAGGGGATTTTCGGGATACCTCACGGAGCTTCTGGTGATTTATGCGGGCTCCTTCGCTGATGTGATTGAAAAGCATGAGATGATTCTCAGGATGAAGGTTCTCGACCCGGCCGGCTGGCTCAGGAGGGAGCCCGAGCTCTCGATGAAAACCGTGGAGAGGGAGAGCGAGGCCGGGGTGCCCCTTATAGTCATTGACCCTGCAGACCCCAGACGGAATGTTGCCGCAAACCTCAGCTGGGAGAAATTCGGGAAGTTCTACTTTAAAGCAGGGGATTTCCTGAAAAAACCCGATGTGGGCTTTTTCTTTCCTCCGGAAAAGCCATCGGGCAGCTATTCTGCGGAGCTGAGGAGGAAGGGAACACATCTCCTGACGCTCCTCTTTGAAAAGCCAGAGCTGATTGATGACATCCTCCTGCCCCAGCTTGAGAGGAGCGCAAAGGGCCTTGCAAGGGCTCTGGAAAAGGAGCACTTCAGGGTTTTTGGAATGGATTACGGCTATTCTGGTGAAAGGGCTTTCGTGATGCTGGAGCTTGACAGGTGGGAGAGGGAGAAGGTTACGGTAAAGCCGGGGCCCGAGTTGCACACCATAAGGGCCAGAGACTTCTACAGGAAGAATGAAAGGGTGTGGATGGAGGGGAAGAGGCTCTACGCCGAGAAGAGAATCAGGGAGAACCTTGTGGATGTAGTTTCAGACCTCCTTGAGAGAAATCAGGTTGCTCTGGGCAAAAACGTGAGGGAGGGAATAAAAAGGGCGGAAATTCTGCTGGATTTTGTTCCTCAGTGGCTTGAGCGTGATGCCTATCTGTTCCTGAGCAGGGAAAAATGGAATCTGAAGGGCTAGCGGTGCTCGCACCACTCCATGTTCTCCCAGCGGCCGTGCATTTCTCCCGGGATGTGGCCGGTATCTGCAACCGCCCACTCAAGGTTGTAGCGCTCGATGAGGCCCTTCAGCTCACCCTTTAAGTCCCTCTTCCCGACGTAAAGTGCCGCCCTCCTCACCACGTTGTAGCCGCTGTTCGGCACTTCTGGCCTTAGCGCCTCCTTCCATGCCTCCTCTCCGGTCTCCCAGCCCTCAAGGGAGGGCATCGCCCTGAGATTCCAGATGTGATAGAGGTTCTCGAAGTTGAGCAGTCTGAGATATGCCTCCTCAAAGATTCCCCTCCGCTCATCATCAAAATAGCGCATAAGCTCGATGAGGGCCTTTGCCACGACGGAGACGTTGCCGAAGGCGACCCTCGTGTCGAGGTTCTCCCAGAACCGCGGACAGGAGTGATTTGCCAGAAGCATCAGGTAGTAGATTCTCCCAAGCTTCAGCGCTTTTCTATCGCCGTTTGCGGGCTCAAGAACATAGCTCGGAGAGGTTTCCATGCCGAAGTAGTCGTAGTAGTCCCTGAAGAAAATCCTTGAATACCTGATGAGGAACTCCTCCGGCCTGCCGCCGAGCTCCTTCAGGCCTTCAAGGACTCCATACCTGACGGTTCTGTTCAGCTCCTGGAAGAGCCTTGTGAAGGCAAGCTTCCAGAGCTGGGAGAGCTTTCTGCCCTTATGCCAGCGGTGGATGACCCTTCCATCCTCACGTCTGAGGCCGAGCCACCGCATGTCGCTCGTTTTTCCATCAATGCTTAGGTCAAAGTAGTCGCTCCAGCTGGAGTATTCCTTGACGCCGATTGTGAACTGGCACTCCCCCTCCAGCTTTCTGTAATGGCCGGAGAGCTTGTTCCTGATGAATTCCTGAGCCGAGACCCTCTCCACGCCGCTCTGCTCAAGGCCCTTCATCCACGAAATAAAGCGGTCAAGCTGCTCTGGATTGCCGAGGAGGCTCTCAAGGTCGCTTGCCATGAAGACCAGATATGGGATGCCGAGCTTCTCTTTCTCCCAGTCCGCCAGCTCAAGGGTTGCGCGGATCAGGCCGGGAACGTCGAGGGTGTTGAAGGCGAAGGCGTCGCTCAGGCTCCACTCCCTCCCGAAGACAAATGATTTGGAATAGCGATTGCAGGAGTACTTCGCCTGCGGGAAGTCGTAGAGGAGCTGTCTCTCGTCGAGCAGAAATATGAGCTTCTTCTCTGTGGAGCTTTCGATGATTTCGGCGCTCTTCCTAGTTATGACAGCCTCAGGGAGCCAGTATCCGATGACGGAGCGCTTCTCTACAAGCGGCCTGTAGAAGTCGAAGGAAACCTCTGCGAGGATTCTCTGCTCGAATTCGTCCATGTGGGGCACTATTGGATGGAATGGTGTTGTCGGAACTGCATCAAAGCTCTTTAAAAGCTCAACAGCATCTTCGAAGGCTTTTCTGTGATATCTGAGGAGCATTAAAAACGTGAAGGGCTCGATGTCCACGCTGACGCCCTTCATTCTGCTGAGGGTGTCTGCTATGTGCTCGTAGGAATACAGCATTGCCTTTGTCCAGTTTTCTCCTTTAACGTCCTCATCGCGGATTTTGATTGAAACCGGGCTCCTGCGTTCTTCATATTCGACGGGTCTGTCTCCACTGCCGTCTTTGATGTAGACAATATCACCCGGCTGATATGCGTGGAAGTGGTATGCAAGCTTCTGGAACATGACACCACCTAACCTCTGAGAAACCGCGGCAGATTAAAGAATTTTGGTTTTTTGAGCATGTCGTGTTTCCTCATGAGTCTCTCGGGGGATGTCCTTTTAACAGACCTGAGGAGGGAGAGGTGTCCTTTCTCCTCGATAAACTCCAGTTCCTCTTCCAGAAATGACACGAGATGCTTTATCACCTGTTCTTCTATTTGAGCCGGCTCTTCAGAAAGGCCTTTTCTTATCATTTCTTCCCTTCTTTTGATTCCTTCCTTCTTCCCTGCAGAGTATGCCTTCCTGACTGCGTTGTATATTTCCATCAATTTTGCTCTGGTGTATATCTCCTTCTTCTCTTTTGATATCCATGAGATCCACTCGCTGTGGCCGTAAAACCCGACGAAATAGCCTAAATTGTAGGCTTTTTTCAGAAGCTCTTTCTGTCTGTTCAACTCTCACACCTCTTCCTCAAGGGGATACCTGTTGAAGACAACCAGTCCATTATCCGAGAACCTCAGCTCCTTGAGATTGGGGTCGTGCTTGGTTCCCCTCATCTTCAATATCTGAATCGCCCTTATCATTCTATTGTTATACATGAAATAGTGCATCATTATGACACCGCTCACGAGATAGTGTTCTTCGCCGTATTTATCCATCTGGGTCATCTCATCTATGAGAAGCGCAGTTATGCCGAGATTCTCTATCCCGCGGATAAATTTGGCCAGTTCCGTCCTTTTCTCTGCGGTGTTTTTGCTTGGAAACTCGATAGCTGTAAGAGGATCAATCACAAGCCTGTCTATCTTTTCATCCTCTGCAAGCTCCTTTATCCTTGAGAGAACGCCGCTCCATGTTGGAACTTTGGTCGTTTCCCTCCAGAGAACAGGCCCAAGATCGTAGAGGATGAGCTTCCATTTTTTAACGTAGGCCAGTATCGATGGGTCATATCTTGTCATATCGTGGATAACGTCTTCGGGTTTCTGGATGAGAGAAACATAGAGGCATTTTTCTCCCTTTCTCGCACCTTCGAGCAGGAATTGAAGTGCCAGGGTGGTTTTTCCACTTCCGGGAGGGCCGGTAACAAGATAAACCCTACCGGGGATTAAGCCGCCCTCAATAAGCTCATCCAGACCTTTTACTCCAGTAGAAATCCGGGCTGCAGAGGACAGTGCATTATACATGTATTTCCCCTCCAGGAATAAGCGCACCCATATCTCTCCCTAAAATTTAAGTGATGAAACTATTTAAGCTTTTATGGTGGTCTGATGGGAAAATTATCCATGTATATCTCGATGCTGAGGGCAAAAATGGCATATGCGGAGGAGCTCTATGGATTTCCTGTGAATTATCTCCCTCTCATAGTTAGGGAAGAGGAAATAATAATCCTCGACAAAAATGACGGGAGGATCAAAAGGCTCCCCGGCAGAAAGGCGCTCGATGAGGAGGAACTCGAAAAGCTGAAGGAGGAAATCCTGAGGAACATCGAAAGCGGCGAGGTGGAGAGGTATCTGAGCATGAACATGACCTGTCTTCATACCCCAGGGGAATAGCCGCCGTAAATTACAGGCAGAATCTTCACAACGTCGTTTTCTTTCAGCAGCTGCCCTTCGGAGACCTTTCTTTCGTTTATGAGTATGTGGCATTCCTCTGTGCTTATGCCCATCTTTTTCAGCAGGTCTCCTACTCTGCTGCCTTCCTCGACATCCACCTCAAACTCGGGGGCAAATCTCATCGCCAGCGCTCCGTAAAGCACCAGTTTAACCCTCATCCCTCAACCCCTTTAGAAATCTTTCGAGTTTCTCATAAACCTCTCTGGGGGCATCCTTTACGGGTGAAATCTTTAGCACTGGCTTTTCAAGTCCTATAATAACCCTTTCGAGGAATTCAATGGCGTTTTTGATGGCCTCGTCTGGTGTTGTCCCTACGGGAATGTCATTGTCGAAGTAATACCACATGTCCCTTTCCTTGTCGTAAATGGCGAGGCTCGGAAGATAGTCGCCGCATTCACCCCCAACGGTGAGTTCTATTGCAATCTCTCTGCCCTCAAGATAGCCCTCTGCGAGTTCTTTCCTCCACATGTCATTCACCGGATGAAGGTAAAGGAGGAGAAATAAAAGCTTTTTTGAACCAGAGGTTAAACACCCAGTCTCCTCCTGATTCTCTTTAATTCCCTCTTGGCTTCGCTGAGGCCGAGCTTTTCTAAGACCTCCTCCCTCGGGATTCCATGCCTGTCGTAGCCGACCTCTTCGTAGTACTTCTTCACCTTTTCCATTATCTCCTCCCTGCTTGGAGCCTTCCCCTTTACCGGCCCGCTCGGAAGGGGCTCGTAGAACCTTGGTGGGTTGTCGTCGTCCTTTCTCGGATCCCAGTGGGCATCGGGCCCTCCGAGGAGGAGAAGTATCCTCTGGAGGTGGAGTATTCTCAAACCTGTCTCGTTGAACCACTTCTCAGGCGTCAAATCGAAGCCCGTTAGGGCGTTGCCGAACTCTATAATGCGCTCGAAGCCGGGCTTCGTCGTGAACATGCATATGACCGCTGAGTCGTAGAAGGCATTCACCAGCTCGCCCTCATAGCTCCTCGCGGGAAGACCGGCGGTTGCTGTATGATCCCCTCCCTGCACCGAAACGGCGTAGCTTATGTCCCTCGTGTAGTCGAGGTCGCTTCTTATTCCATGGGCGCCGACGCCTATGCCCTTGACGTGGACTGCATACTTCATAGCATCTACTCCCTTCATCTCCGAGATTTTGAGCGCGGCCCTGTAGGTTCCCTCCGCCAGAACCTCCCCAATGCCCCTCCGTTCCGCAATGAGCTCAAGGAGCCTCGCAAAGGCCCTCTCGTCGCCCCACTCAAGCCTGAAGCCGATGTCCTCCTCGGTTAGAATTCCACGCTGGTAGAGCTCCGCCGCAAATCCTAGAACATTCCCCGCGTTGATGCCATCAAGACCGAGCTCGTCCACAAGATAGGAGAGATAGATGATTTTTTCGGGCTCAAATATTCCTAGGTTCGTGCCCATGTAGGCCATGAGCTCGTAGTCGGGCGCGTCCGTTATGGCGCCTTTGTAAGGCCCGTATCGGAGGTAGGATATCTTCATGCAGTTGACGGGGCAGCCGTAGTCGGCCCAGTACTTCTTCACCCACGCTTTGAGCTCAAAGTTGACCACGCTGATTCGCTCGTCGTCGTGGTACTCCTCCTGCCAGTTCCTGACTGGCTGGCTGGAGCGGTCTTTACCGACGCTGTAGCCTCCAGCACCTGTTCCCCACTGGCGGAAGGTCGTGAGCGTTAATAGCTCTCTCTGGAACTCTCTCAGCATGGTTTTGAACTTCTCAGGGTCGTGCACTTCCGGCAGCGGCCCGTTGCCCTTAACCAGAACCGCCTTGAGGTTCTTGCTCCCCATGACAGCCCCAAAGCCGCCGTAGCCTGCCGCGTGCATGAGCTTGCTCATTATTGCGGCAAACCTGACCTTATTTTCTCCCCCTTTCCCGATATACATCATCGCCGGCTCCTTGGGAACGCCGCGGAGCTTTGCCTTCCTCCTGAGCTCGTCGTGGACTTCCTTCAGCAGAGTCTTGTGGAGTTCAATGCCGCCCATTCCCCAGTACTTTGAGGCGTCTCGTATCTCTACCTCGTCATCGTTTATGAAGAGGTAGACCGGCTCCTTGGCTTTTCCACGGATTATTACCCCGTCGTAGCCGGCCGCTTTGAGTTCTATCCCTACCTCACTGCTCAGGACGCTGCCAACGACACCGTTGCTCTCTGGCGATTTGGCCACCACGGCGGTTTTTATCCCTGGATAGTAGCCTGTCAGCGGGCCGGTGAGTATAAGGAGGAGGTTCTCCTCGCCGAGCGGGTCAATTTTCTCCCAGCGCTCGCCAAGCTCCTTCCACAGGATATATGTGCCAATCCCCCTTCCACCGTAGAAGCGGAGCATCTCCTCGTCGAGCTCGACAGTCTTAACCCTTCCCGTGCTCAGGTTCACGTCAAGGAGCCTTCCAGTGTAGCCCTTCATGCTATCACCCCATGAACTCCTCCCCAAAGAGCTTCCTCGCCAGCTCTACGCTCTTCTTCAAGGGATCCTTCGCAAAAGTCCTGTAGATCGAGCGGTAGTCGCCCTTAACGAGCGTTAGAGCATCATGCCCTGCCTCGTGGCAGACTTCCACGCATTTCGGCTCCCCGCCGCAGAGGTCGCAGATTACGACGCTTCCCTTGCCTGCTGGAATTCTCGGGATGTTTCCGGGACATGTCAGAACGCAGGCACCGCATTCCGTGCAGTTGTCTTCTTTGACCAGAACGGCACCCGTTACCTCATCCACGCTGAGCGCGTCGAAGTTGCAGGATTCAACGCATGGGTAATCAGGGCACTGGACGCAGGTATGCGGAACATTAACTCCGGGCAAAAGCTCGTATATCCTAATGCGGGAAGCTTCTGGCCATATTACTCCCTCGTGCTCCAGCGAACAGGCTATCTCGCAGAGCCTGCATCCGCTGCACTTGTCAGGTGTTGTGAGTATCCATAACCTTTCATTCTTCTCCTCCATGCTGTCACCTGTGAACAACATGGGCATTCGTTTATATAACGATTACGAAAATTGGAGCGTTCAAATTATGGTTTTAATATAGCCTTAAAATTAAAGGGAAAGCACCGCTTCACGGATTGCTGATAGAAATTTTAAGGGTGTAGTTGCCTGCATATGCTCCTCCCTTGTAACGAACGCCTATGTAGTAGTTGATGGTGTCTTCGTCTGCTGTGTAGGTTACGGATTCTGGTTCGCCTTTCAGGCCGTTGTCAAACCCGAAGTAGAGGTTATCCGCGTTAGCCGCAGCAGCAACCATCACGTCCAAATCACTCGAAGGAGTCACCTTGACTTTTACAATGTCACCGGCACCGATTTTGAGAACGTAGAAGTCCCTTGCATCATTCTGGCCGACATATCCCTTGTATGTGCCCATGTTTATCAAGACTGCATCATCTGAACCTTCTGGAGCGTCAGCACCGCTCCCCGCATCGTTTTGCTTGGTCACAGAGGTGCTCAGGGTGTAGCTGCCGATGTCTTCATCATTCTTTGCAGTTACCACTATATAGTATGTGTTGTCCTTCTCCTCGTTCACGAAGTGCTCGGTCTCGGGCTCTCCCTTCAGGCCGTTGTCGTGAGCCCATAGGTCATCCACGCCCGTCCAGAGCACCACGTCAAACTCACTCGAGGGAGTAACGTTGATGGCCACAATGTCCGCCGGGCCGATTTTGAGGAAGTAACTGTCCGCATTGTCATCCTGTCCTAGAAAACCCTTATATGTTCCGGGTGTTAGCTGAACTGCATCGTCAGTATCCCCCGGAGCATCGGCACCACTATCTGCATCGTTCTGCTTGAGAACCTCAAGCTTCAGCTCGTACGTGCCGGAACCGCTCTCACGGATTGCCGCGATGTAGTAGTTCAGCTTTCTGTTGGGTATCCTCAAGTAAATCTCCTTCTCACCTTTCATACCCCGGTTCTCTACATAGCTCGAGAGAACATCCACCGTTTCACCTGAGGCGCAGTGGCCCAGTCCAACGTCGAGTCCGGCGCTTGGGATTAAAGTAATCCTTAGAACGTCATTAGGACCCAGTTTTACTACATAAACATCCGCATCGTCACCCTCTTCAAGGGTGCCTTTATATGTCCCCGCGGTGAGGAGGTATGCATTTTCCGTATTACCCGGAACATCCTCTCCGCTTTCGGCGTCATTTTGCGTTTTAGCTTCCTGTGTCTGTGTTTCTTCAGTAGTTGTTCTCTCGGTCTCGGGGGTAGAACTCTCGGCAATTGAGCTAGTCTCGCTTTTGGTCTTTTCTCGCGAGCTCTGTATGCATCCCACAGCAAAAATTGACCCAATTACCAGCACGGTTAAAAGTGCCAGTCCAATAATTTTTCTATTCATTTATATCACGCTCCTTTATTAATACTGTAAGTTTGATGTTTAAACCACTTTCGAATAACTTATTTAAATTAGTCTGCATTAAAATTTTCTGTAATAATATCAAGATAAATCTGTAGTTTTAATATATAAATTGGAGTATAACTTGATATATACCCAAATATTCTGGATAAAAATCAAACTGCATAACGGATTAAGCTGGAAGGGAATTCAGATCGAAGTTAAAGACTTATAAAGGAGTTGGACAAATTATGGGCATGAAACGGGCTGAGCTCATCCTGCTTGGCATCACGGCGATATGGGGCTTCACCTTTCCTGCCATGAAAGTTAGCCTTGCCTATTTACCGCCGATTCTCTTCTTGGCTTACCGCTTCGGCATAGCCTCCCTCCTGATGCTTCTCGTCTTCAGGGGCAGGGTTCTCAAAAGGGAATCCGTTAAAGAAGGGTTTGTTCTGGGAATAACCCTCTTCTTCGGCCACGGCTTCCAGATCGTCGGGCTGAAGTACACCACAGCATCAAATTCGGCCTTCATAACATCTCTCTACGTCGTATTCACCCCGTTCATAGCATACTTCCTGCTCCACGACAGGCTCAAGCCAAAAGATGCTGTTTCCCTTGGGATTGCACTCACAGGCCTCTACCTGATTTCAGGGGCAAGCCTGAACTTCAACTACGGCGACCTGCTAACTGTCCTCTGTGCCCTCAGCTTTGCCTTCCAGATCGTCCTCGTTCAGAGATTTGGGGAGAGAGATTACCTGAGTCTGGCCTTCTGGCAGATATTCTGGAACTTCCTCTTCTCTCTGGGCTTTGCTCTGGCCTTCGAGAAATTCACCGTCCCGGGGAAGGCAATGCCGTGGCTTGGCATTCTCTACACATCGCTCTTTGCCACCGTGCTTGCATTCACCCTGCAGGTCAGATATCAGAGGGAGACAAAGGCCCACAGGGCTGCCCTTATATATTCCGCCGAGCCCATATTCGGCCACATCTCCTCGCTGATAACAATAGGGGAGGTTTTGAGCCTGAAGGGATATGCAGGGGCGCTTTTAATCCTCACAGCAATATGGAATGAACTGACCTCCTCCCCCTGAGCTATGGGGGGAGGTTTGAGGGGTTTTCATCACCACCATTTTTGAAGAGGGCTCGAAGAACCCCTCTGGCCGGGTCTTCGGCCAGTTACCCCTCTTCTGAGCGTAAAGACCGCTCAGATTCGGGGTTATGGTTTTTATCACCTTCTTCAAGATATTGAAAGCTCCAACAAGGTCAGCGTTAAAGATAAGCCCCGTCACGGGACACTTAAACAAACCACGAACAAAGCGAGCCCCTTCGTGGGGCTTCCCGCAGACAGGGCAAAGCTTAGAAGTAAAAGCCTCACCAACAACCATAACAGAGATGCCATACTCCTCAGCGACCTCTTTGAGCCTTTGAATCACTATATTGAACCGCCAGACGTGGGAGATGAGGAAATTCTGTCTCCTGCCTCTCTTAGAGTTTCTGGATATGCCCTTTGGGTAACCAACGACAATTCTCGAAACTCCAAGACGGTAAAGCCGCTCTACAGTCTGCCTTACAACAGTGTTAATGTAATGCTTCGCCTGAAGTTTAGCCTTCTGGTGTAGCATTTTTAATTTCCTGCTCGTTTTCGCTCCGCTTTTGTTGAGTTTTGACTGGTATTCTGCAATCCTCTTCTGCCAGTAAAAGGCTATTGACTTTAACGGTCTGCCATTGATTAAGAAACTCTCTCCGTTTTCAACATAAACAGCCATTAAATTGTTTATCCCAAGGTCAATTCCCGCAGA
>WAPO01000127.1 GCA_015520705.1 Thermococcus sp.
AATAAATCGAAATAATAATGTTTTAATTTATTTACTCTTAAGTTTTGTAACTCGGAATCATCACAATTCGACCACCATCGAAACACTCAAAAGACTTTTATATAAAAGCCTCAATACACCAGTGGACAAACTTAAACGGTGGTGACCATGGTGAGGATCAGGCTTATGGGAGCATTTGCCCATTTAGCGGGATCGCGAGAACTCCACGTGAAGATCAGGGGAAAGAAAACCGTTGATGAAATCCTCCGTGAGGTTATTCCCCGCTACGAGGAATTCCACGAGAAGATAATCATGATAAACGGTCAGCCCGCGAGGGGTGACGCAGAGGTTGAAGACACCGACGAAATAAAGGTGATGCCTGTTTTGAGCGGAGGGCGGCCGTGATTCCACTCCTTTTCATTCCTTCTTGGAATCAGCCTGAGATTCCCCACGTTTCTCGCCTCGTGGGAGATCCACGCGGAACTTAAGAAGTTTTGGGCGTTAAGCAGCAGGAGACTTTCGGTGTAGGCATGTTTATAAAGTAACTCCGCGATAATTATAAAGAGGTGAGTTCTGGTGTGTAAAAGAAAAAGCAGGATTTTGTTTTTAATTGTGGTGTTAATAGTTGGTGTTAGTATAGCTTCAGGCGGATGCATCGGCGGTGGGCCTGAAAGCTCCACCAAAACATATGATGTCACCAGCGAAGCACCCAGCGGAACAATGACAGGAGGAGACATTGGGAAGCCGGTTAGAGCGACGGTGAAGGACTATAAAGGAACCAGGATTGTGGAAGTTACAGTGCTCGACTACATAAGGGGAGAAAAGGCAAACAGAATGATAAACGACACAAACAGGTTTAATGATAAGCCGAAAGCGGGGTATGAGTATCTCCTCGTCAAGGTGAGGGTGAGATACATCAAAGGGGCAGAAGAACTGCGCATGAGCCCCCTCTATTTTAAGGCATTCTCCAGAAACGTTGGCACGAAGTATTCGTGGATAGTGATGCCCGAAGAGACACCGAAATTTGAATCCACCGGAATGACTCAGGGGGGAGAGGTTGAGGGGTGGATGGCATTTGAGGTTGCCCAGAATGAGGAGGTGCAGCTGAAGTATTATCCCAACCTTGTCGGTGACCCTGTAATTTCAATCAGAATCCCCTCAAGTTGATGTTCGGAAAGAATAAAGGGCAAACTTCCGGTGTGCTGGAACAGAAAAAGTCTGGCGCCGGGGCAGGGATTTGAACCCTGGCGGGCTGAACGCCCACGGACTCTCCAGGCCCGCGCCTTCCCAGGCTAGGCTACCCCGGCATTAAAAATAGAGAGTCATGAGATGAGCTCGATTTCAATTGTGACGTCCTCAGGAACGCGAATCCTCATGATCTGCCTCATGGCCCTCTCATCGGCCTCAATATCGATGAGCCTTTTATGAACGCGGAGCTCGAACTTGTCAAAAGTTGCAGTTCCCTCGCCATCGGGGCTCTTTCTGGTGGTGATCCTGATCCTCTTGGTCGGAAGCGGTATAGGGCCGCTCATCCTGACTCCTGTCCTTTCTGCAATCTGCTTGATTTGATCAGTAACATTATTGAGCGCCTTAATGTCGGTGCTCGCCAGCTTAATCCTTGCCTTCTGCATGCTCTCACCTCAAGGAATTAAAGGAAAGAAGGGCTAAGGGCTTCACTCGCCCTTCTGGATGGATATAACCATACCGGCAGCGACGGTCTGGCCCATGTCACGGATTGCAAAGCGACCCATCTGCGGGATCTCCTTGACCGGCTCGATGACCATGGGCTTGGTTGGCCTGAGGACGACGATGGCTGAGTCACCGGTCTTGATGAACTGCGGGTTCTCCTCGACGATGTTGCCTGTTCTCGGGTCGAGCTTGGCGAGGAGCTGCTCGAACCTGACTGCCACCTGCAGTGTGTGGGCGTGCAGAACTGGAGTGTAGCCGACGGTTATTGCAGTTGGGTGGTTGAGGACGATGATCTGGGCCTTGAATGTGTCCTTCGGCCTGACAACTGTCGGGGCTGTGTCCGGGTGTCCGGCAACGTCACCGCGCTTTATGTCGTTCTTACCAACGCCACGGACGTTGAAACCGATGTTGTCACCCGGAAGGGCCTCCTGAAGCGGCTCGTGGTGCATCTCAATGGACTTGACTTCGCCCTGTATGGCCTTGTGGAAGATTGTGCTGGCCGGCTCGAAGATGACGACGTCACCGACGCGGAGGATACCTGTCTCAACTCTACCAACAGGAACTGTACCGACACCTTTGATGGAGTAGACATCCTGAATCGGTATGCGAAGCGGCTTGTCTGTGGGCTTCGGTGGCTCGGGCATCTGGTCAAGGGCTTCAATGAGTGTTGGCCCCTTGTACCAGGGCATCTTGTCGCTCTTCTTAACGACGTTGTCGCCTTCCCAAGCGCTGATTGGTATGATCGGGAAGTTCTTGTAGCCGAGCATCATGAGGAGCTTCTTGACCTGCTCCGCAACCTGCTTGAACTTCTTCTCGTCGTAGTTGACCATGTCCATTTTGTTGACGCCGACTATGATGTGGTTGATACCGAGTGTCCTTGCGAGGAAGGCGTGCTCCTTTGTCTGGGGCATGACGCCGTCTGTTACAGCGACGATGAGAACTGCAGCGTCAGCCTGGCTGGCACCGGTGATCATGTTCTTAACGAAGTCCCTGTGGCCCGGAGCGTCAATGATGGTAATATAGCGGTGCGGGGTCTCGAACTTGGTGTGGGCAACGTCAATGGTGATGCCGCGCTCCCTCTCTTCCTTAAGCCTGTCCATGACCCAGGCGAACTTGAAGGACTTACCCTTCTCACCCATCTCCTCGAACTTCTTGATGATGTTCTCCGGTATGTTGGCTGTGTCAAAGAGCAGTCTTCCGATGGTTGTGCTCTTTCCGTGGTCGACGTGTCCGATAAACACAATATTGATGTGTGGCTTCTCTTTTGCCATTTTCAAACACCTCCAAACTTTGGTCTAACCCTTTTTGACTGGGATAGGTTTTTAAAGCTTTCGTAACCTCGGCTCTCTCGAACGGGAAACCCGCGTTTTCCGGGAGAGCCTCATGAGTCCAAATGGAGATACCGGAGGGGGTTTAAAAACTTAACTAATCGGCGTTGGACAGAGATTTGTTAAAAATTCAAATGCGGAAAGCTTGAATGTTCCGGAGAATTTTCTGCAGTTTTTAGGCTTTTGAGCAGTGCCATGCAAATGCAGTAAAACGGAGAGAGAAAAGGAGGAAAGTCCTCACTGCTGCGGGCAGATGTCCTTCTCTGTCGGCGGATTGGGGTTCAGACCCTTTCTCTGGCGTATCTGTCTTATGATGTTGACCGCCAGCTCCCCTGGAACGCGCTTGAAGCCCGCATGCTCTGTGCTCCATAATGCTCTGCCGCTGGTCGCTCCACGGATTGCCCCAGCAAATCCGAACATCTCTGCGACAGGTGCCTCTGAAATTATGATCATAACCTCGCCTTCCTGCCTCATATCAACGAGCTGACCCCTTCTCTGGTTGATTTCCCTGCTGACTGCTCCCATGTATTCATAGGGGACGTTGATTATGACCTTCTGGTATGGCTCGTAAAGGACCGGGTTGGACTTCATCATTGCACAGTGGATTGCTGTCCTGATGGCCGGATAAATCTGCGCCGGGCCGCGGTGCACGTTGTCCTCGTGTATCTTTGCATCGACCAGCCTGACGATGACCTTCATCACGGGCTCCCTTGCCATCGGCCCCTCATCCATCGCCTGGTGGAAACCGTCAATGAGCAGATCCATGACCTCGTTCAGATACTGGATACCCTTTGTGTTGTCGAAGAACATGTTGCCCTGATAGACATCAACGATTCCCTTGGCCATGTCGTAGTCCATGCCGAGCTCCGCTAGCTTCTTGGCAACCTCCTTCGGGTTCTTGGGTCTTCCTTCTGGAATGAATCCCTCATGAACTGCTTCATACACTTCATCCGGCATGGGCTCAACGATGATGTAGAACCTGTTGTGCTTGTTCGGGGACTTTCCTTCGACTATCGGGCTCTGCTTCGTTATGCTCTCCCTGTAAACGACAATGGGCTCTGAAACATCAACCTCAAGCTTCCAGTCCTCTTTGAGCTTGACGAGCTTGACCTCAAGGTGGAGCTCACCCATACCGCTGAGGAGGTGCTGACCGGTCTCCTCGTCGTTCTTGACGTGCAGGGTCGGGTCCTCCTTGGCGAGCTGGCGCAGGGCCTCGATGAGCTTGGGCAGGTCCTTAACGTTCTTCGCCTCTATGGCGACGGTAACGACCGGCTCGCTGGTGTAGTGGAGTGCCTCGAAGGGCTCGATCTTCTCCACCGAGACAGTCTCACCGGCCATGGCATCCCTAAGGCCCGTAACTGCGACTATGTTTCCTGCCGGAACGGCCTCCATGTTGACCCTCTCGGGGCCCATATAGATGCCGACCTGCTGGATTCTCGCCTTTCTCTTGGCGTTGATCAGGAAGACTTCCTGGCCGGTCTTGACGGTGCCGCTCCAGACACGGCCGGTTGAAACCTCACCTGCGTGCTTGTCTATGATTATTTTCGTGACCACCATCGTCATCTTTCCGGCCGGGTCACACTTCACCATGGCCTGACCGATTTCGCTCTCAACATCTCCCCTCCAGAGGTGTGGAATCCTGTACCTCTGGGCCTCAAGCGGATTCGGAAGGTGCCTGACGACCATATCCAGAACTACAACATGGAGCGGTGCCTTCTTCCTGAGGGTCTTCAGGTCATTGGCGTTCGTGAGGTCAATGATGTCCTTGAATGAGACGCCGTGCTTCTGCATGTAGGGAACGCTGAGGGCCCAGTTGTAGTATGCTGAACCGAAGGCGACGCTTCCATCGTTGACGTTGACGTACCACTCCTTCCTGAACTCCTCGGGGGCATACTTCTTGATGAGCCTGTTGACGTCGGTGATAATTTTGGCAAATCTCTCAAGCATCTGCTGCGGGGTGAGCTTGAGCTCCTTGATGAGACGGTCGACCTTGTTGATGAAGAGCACAGGCTTGACGTACTCCCTGAGGGCCTGTCTCAGAACCGTCTCAGTCTGGGGCATAACTCCCTCGACAGCATCGACGACGATGATAGCACCGTCGATGGCCCTCATAGCTCTCGTAACGTCACCGCCGAAGTCGACGTGACCCGGGGTGTCTATGAGGTTGATTAGATAGGTCTGCCCCTCATAATCGTGAACCATCGAAACGTTGGCAGAGTTGATGGTAATTCCCCTGGCCTGCTCCTGCTCGTCAAAGTCGAGGACGAGCTGCTTTCCTGCGAGCTCTTCACTTATCATTCCAGCCCCAGCGAGCAGATTGTCGCTCAGCGTCGTCTTACCGTGGTCAATATGAGCGGCGATACCCATATTCCTGATTCTCTCAGGCTGGGTCATTAACTCCTTAATCTTCGCAATTAACTCTTCTCTTCTTCCCATTTACACCACCTACTATCTCTTGATGAGCTTGTTCATCACTCACTTAAAAAGTTGGGTTATAAAGCTTTTCCCGGTTGAGAAGCGGAACCAGAGCACTGGCTTCAGGACGGCTCTGGAATTTGGATGAGAGTTACAACCATTTCTAGTTGAGTGTGATATGTTTCATGCTAAGATACAAAAATAACTAAACTCTTGGGCTAACTCCACGTCTCCGCGATAACATCGTGCTTGTGGATGCTCTCGTTGCTGATGACCCTGACGTGAAGCTTCCCGGCAAAACGCTCCCTCGCTTTGTGGATTATCTCCCTCGCAACATCCTCGACAAACTTGGGGTTCCTGTACATTCCCTGCACGACAGCGTTCTCGTCTATGGTTTTGAGCAGCGTATAGGTCGGACTGCTGAAGGAGCTCTCAACGACGTCAATCATGTCCTCAAGGGCTATTTCCTCGTCGAAGGCTGTTCTGACCTCAAGCGTTGCCACAGCCCTCTGGATGTGGGTCTTCCCCTGGTTGTTTGCCATTGCATGGGGACAGGCAGTATTTCCAACAACCGTAACGCGGAGAACCTTCTCGAATCTGCCATCCTCATGTTTTATGACCCCGACCTCCACGTCGTATGACTCAAGGCTCCTCCTTCTGCTTGCAGGGGTTTCCCGCTCAAGGATGAGACTGGTTCTGATCCAGACCTCGGCCCTTTTATGGGGGTGTTTCCTCTCAAGGCGCATTATTATGCACTTCTCAAGCTCCTCAAGCGATGTATGTGCCCTCATTACTTCCTCCTCAACGGCTTCACTCATGGTTTCCGTTATGCTTTCGATAAGCCTGCTCATGTGTATGCCCTTCTTCTCAGCAGGGACATCTATTGTAATCTCAAACGTTGGAATAAACGTGTATGTTCTCCCCTTCCAGTTAATCCTCGCGACAGTCTTCAGATTTGTGATGCCAACACGGTGAAGCTTCTCCATTATTGCGGGTCTTTCCTCCTGAGTTTCAACAACCATACCCTCCACCTCCGGATGAGCCTAATTCAAGCAGGTTTTAAAGCTATCTCAAGAAATTCATGAGCCTCTCGTAGCTTTCCTTCGCAAGCTCAACATCCCCCTCAGCGAGCTTCCTTCCATACTTCGCCTTTTCGAATATCCGGGTCAGCCTGTCCAAGTCCTCCAGATCAGGAAATATCTCCTTAAGCTTCGCCTCGTGCTCCCAGTGAGTCCAGCTCCTCTGGTAAGGGTAGCCTTTCAGGACAAGGCCGGCAACGACGTTTTTATACATCCGGATTATCCTCTCCTCTGGAGTTCCGTCTATCGTATCAAAGGTCATTGAGGGTTCAAATCTGTATTCCTTCTCTCTCCTCCGGGTTTTCTTTTTAACCGTCAGAAGGATGGCCGCCAGAAGAAGAAAGGGCATGAGGTAGACATACCAGGGGAGGGGCTTCAGGGTGACTTTGAGCGCATCCTCAAAGAATCTGAAGTGATAGAGGAAGGGTTTTGGCGCCCAGCTCTTTGGATACTTCCTTCTAACAGGATTGAGCAGCATATAAACCGCCACAACAAGGGCGAGAGATATTATGACAGCCCTTACGGTGTCCAGAGTTCCCCACTTCCTGTAGGGCGCTCTCCTGATGTTGAGCTTCCCCTCGAAGAGAGCCTTGATAATGTATCCAACGATCCCAAAGAAGAGAAAGCCGTTCGCGATGTAAATCCACTCCACATTCACGGAGCTAACCCCATGCCTCTCGGTGGCGGCAAGGATGAGGGTCATGAGGAATATCAGGAGAAGGAAGGAGTATCTCCTCATCTCGGGACTACCTTCCGTTGATGATGTAGTAGAGGGTTCTCAGGGGTATGTTTAACTCCCGGCTGATTTCCTTCGGCTTCTTTCCCTGCCTCATCATCCTCCTGACGAGGGTGAGGGTTCTCTCATCATACTTTCTGGGCCTGCCCCTCGAATGACCCACAGGGATCAGCTTTATTCCCATCTGGGAAAGTGCCCTTATGACCTTCTTCGAGACCTTGGGGTAAAGGCTCGGGGGACAGCCTATAATCCTGACGTTGGGAGCGTTTTCAAGGATTCTCACGAGAATCTCCTTTGTGGGCCTCAGGCTAACATAGACCTCCGTAACGTCCTCATTCAGCAGACTGTCAATCTTCCTCAAAAGCTCCTCATTATTTCTCGCCTTAATCTCAACCCTCACACCACTCACCCCTGGAGGAGCTCCAAAAACTTCTTTGCCTTCTCGCTCTTCGGCATGAACTTCTCAAACTTGCCTGTATCTGCAAAGAGGGTTTTATGAAGGCCGGAGATAACGAATCTGCGGATGGCATCGGCCAGCTCCTCTTCAGGTATCGCGAGCAGCTCGGCAACCTCCCTCTCCCCGTAGTTGCTCATTCCGTAAAGCAGAACCCCGCCGAGCAGATAGTTGGGCAGGTTTGAAAGCTCGCTCCTTCTTCCGCTGAGGAGTTTCTCCATCTCGCACTTCCTTATGATGAGCATGCTGCCATAACCAGTTCTGAATCCTCTCTTCCCTGAGAACGGCAGGTCAAATATGGAGTAGTGGCAGTCTATGCAGAGTCTTATATCTGGATACAGACCTAAGCTTTCTCTCTCTGTCTCCGATGTCAAAAAGTAGTAGCGGAAAAGGTCTGTGCCTAAAAGCTCTGCCCCTCTTTCCGGATCAAATGACGAATATGCCAGAGCAATATTGTCGACTGTGTAGTGGTTGTTTATCAGAACTCCCCTTGTTTTGACCAGACTGAGAACCCTCCAGCGGAAGCGCCTTCCGTATCTTTTCTTGAGTTCAGCCTCGATGTCGGCATCCGCAGGGAGATCTAGGCGTGCCTTCTTCAGCCTGTTTCTGTCCCAGTATTCCACCTCGATGCGGAGGCTCTTCATCCTGACGGTTCCCTTCTCGCGCAGCTTGGCCTTGATGAACTTGAAAGTTTCCCTGACTTCCCTGCTCTCATGGCCGAGGAGGCGCAGGACATCACCCGAATACGCCAGATAGGGCAGTATTTCAAGACGTCCAAGTGTAGCGGGCTTTCTGAGAGCTTTAATCTTCCCGAGTTCCTCGGGATTTTTGATATTCTTTATCTCAACTTCCCTTTTGCCGGCCCTGAAGGTATAGTTTGCCATCACCAGTGCCAGAGCCATCTTATGAGCCGTTATGGCGGAGCGGAGCCTTTCCAGAGCCAGAACCCTGTTGTGCTTTTTCTTGTAAATCCACTGGATGTGGGGGTCTCTGCTTGTCCTGTCGAGACCTCTCACTGAGGGAGTCGTCTCGCCAACCCTTCTCGAAAGCTCCTCCTCTAAATCCTGGAGTAAGTTCAGGTTTCTGTTCAGATGAAAAACTGTGGGGAGAGGTTCGAATTCCTCAAATAGGCCTGCCATATCTATTCCAATATCATCCAGTATCTTGTTCACTCTGGCGACGAGCTCTTCAGTCGTCGTCATGGCAGCAGATCACCGCTATTTATCTTTTCAGGGAGGTACCTTCTGGCGACAAACTCAAGGGATTTGTTGGCCAGAGCCTGCTGCTCAATTCTGACACCCATCTTGATTGCCATCTGGAGCTGTCTCTGCCACTCCTTATTCTGGAACCACGGGTAGTTCATCTCCTCCATAATGCGCTTGTAGTCGCCTGTCGGGCCCCCCTTTTTGTTGGGCGGAACTCCCTTGAGCTTTTCTGTAACGTTCTTCAGGCTGTAGCGCTCTATGTCGTCCATTGTCATTCCAACAAACCTTGCCTCCGGAGTTGCGAGCTTCTCGCTGAGGTAGGCGAGGTTTATGGAGCCCTGCTTGATGGTGGAGTAGATATACCATCCGTAGGGGTCGCCATCCGTGAAGACTATTATCGGCAGACCTTCCTCGTAGTGGAGCCTGTGGATCAAACGCCTGACGCCACGCGATGCCTGGCCCTGCGTTGCTATGATGAGGGCGTTCTCCTTCTTCGGGAACTTTTCCTCGATTAGACGGTCAGCCATAGCGGCTGTCTCGACGACAAGGGCGTAGTCAACATTCACCTCAATGAAATGGAGGTGTTCAACGGTTCCAGGGACAGCCCAGCCGCCCATGCCGAGTTTTGAGGTGTTGAACTCATCTTCGCCGTCGCGTATGACTATGTCACCGTAGATGTAGCCGCGTCTGTCTGCTGTGAGGTGCATCTCCTCCCTCAGGACGCCCAGCATCCTCTCAAGGTCTTCTATGATGGGGTCGCTCTCGCGCTGGTCCTCGAAGGTGTTCTCCTTCGTTCCAGGAATGGTGTGCTTGTTTGCGTAGTAGGCTTCTCTGAGGCTCGCGTGCTTTCCTTCGCTCACAAGCCTCTTCACATAGGCCGAAATCAGCAGAGTCTGCATGAACTTCCTCGTGTGGGCGACGTTGAGGAAATACCTCCTCGACAGCTTATCTCCCATCCTGATGACTTTTCTTTTTTCATCGAAATACACGTTGTTGAGACCTCTCGTGGGGATGTCAAAATAAGGGTTCCTTCCTTCCCTGACAGCTTCGAGGATTTCCCTTCCAAGTTGCTCAAGTCTGGCGAGAACTTTTTTTGGATCATAGGAAAACCTTTCCCTCGGTCTCGACTTCTTAATCGCCTTGGATTTAGGCATCTGCCTCAGCCTCCGTCTCGCTAAACCTCTCCTCAACAAGCCTGCGGAAGTGGCTTTCTATAACCTCCTCCCTCTCACCCGTGAGCACGCTGAGCGATCTGGCTATCTCCGGGAGGTATTTCTCGAACGTCCTGCGCCTCTTGACCTGGTGGAGCTTGCGGTGCTTGCCGCTGAGATAAGTCTGTAGTCTTCTTGCGGCATCCATTATCGCCAGCCGGATTTCGTTCAGTATCTCCTCCTCATTGGCTATGCTCTGCTTTCCTGTCGATGTGTAGGGGACATGGACACTGATGACGTTGATCATGAGGGTAAGAGGGGCCCTTTCTATGTCATCAACCTTATAGCGCTTCCAGTCTATGCTCCTCGCTGCTGTTGTGGTTACACAAGAACCCGCATCAAACAGCAGGGGCACCCGGTTTGCATATCTGAGGATTTCAAAACCCGAGCTGAGCTCTCCCCCATAGGCCAGACCAACCTCGACCTGGAAGGGTATTCCTCCCCTGTAAACCTTGGGGGCTCTGGTGACTGCAGTAACGAACTCCGGCTTCAAAATCCCTGTGAGGCCTTTTTCGATGTTCTCCTCACCGATCGGTCTGAGGCCGTGAGTTGGGGGAGCCAGGAACTTCATGTATCTGAATGCCTCCACTATCTCCTCAGCCTCGTGCCAGTCAAGCTTCCCTGGGGGTTTTTCCATTATTTTTCCAACCTGTTTTATGACCTTGCGGTAGCCCCTGAAGCTCTTGAGAACCTTATCCACCTCTCCCTTCATGAGGCGCTCATAAAGTTGCTCCTGAACGTTCCTGTCCTCCTCCGTCTTTATCAGCCTGATTGCGGCCATGTATTTCACAAGCTCGTCAATCTTTCTGTCGCTTATCCTTGAAAACTCGCTGATTAAAAAGCGCTTTACAGTGTTTTTTCTCGTCTTTCTGGCCATTCTGTAAATGTCATCCGTCAGAACTCCCCTCGGATGGGGCTTCATCTCGACAGGCGGTTTGGGGACGTCGTCACTCGACCTCGGGAAGGTTATAAGCTTTCCATCCGGTTCTATGAGCTCGATGTGGGCGTGGGGATTTGCTATGGCGCTCAGCTTGAGGTACCAGAAGACGCCCTGCTTCGAGCGCACATACCTTACGCCTTTAACCTCCAGCTCAACCCTCGTGCCCCTCCATCCAGTTGGATTTGGCTTTTTCTGCTTTCTTAGTATCTTCCCCTCATTCTTCTCGACATCAATCTTCACCCATGCTTCGATTATATCCCCACCGGTTGAGGTTATCACGCGTGTGGCCTTGCCGCTTGTAATCTGGGCAAACATGACCGCACCGCTTATGCCAAGGCCTTGTTGCCCCCTGCTCTGAATGTTCCTGTGAGCCTTGGTTCCGGCGAGCATCTTGCCGAAGACGTGTGTTATGAACTTTTCAGGAATTCCAGGCCCGTTATCCTCAATGATTACTTTATAGTGCTGCCTCCCGAGTTCTTCAATCTCGACCCTGACATACGGCGGAATTCCAGCTTCTTCACATGCATCAAGAGAGTTTGTAACTGCTTCATGCACGACCGTTGTTAGGGAGCGTATCTTTCCTGTGTAACCGAGCATTGCGGCATTTCTTCTGAAGAATTCACTAACGCTCTGAATCTTAAACTCCTTAAAAAGCTCCTTACTGGATTTAGCCATCAGGAGTCCCTCCTTTTTGTTGAATTGTTATTGCCCTGCCGGGGCAATATGTGTTCCCTCCAGTTCGAGGTCCTTTTTCCTCCTTTCGAGGTATTTATAGACGGTTCCATGCGGGGAACCACGGGCGAGTTTTTCCACCGCGGTTTTTGCTATTTCAACCTGAATCGGGTTCCCTATAATGGCAACAGTTTTCCCATAGACGCTAACGTCTGCACCGCTCATTTCTTCTATGATTTCCCTCGTCCTGCCTTTCCTGCCGATTATTCTTCCCCTGACCCTTGGCAGGGCATTTTTATCGTTGCCGATTATGATATCGGTTAGATTGACGACCTCAAGAACCTCCCCCTCATTAAGGAGACGGAAGGCTTTCTCAGGGGAGAATCCCCTTCCTATGGCTGTCGCTATGTCCCGCGCCTTCCAGACAGCTAAGGGGTCATCCGTCTCTTCCGTTGATGTTATGAACACTTCACCCGTCTCGCTGTCCACTTCAATCCGGGTTTTTGTCCTCCTTTCAATCTCCTTCTTAACAGCCCCCTTCTTACCTATAAGAACCCCCACCCTCTCTCTGGGAATTCTCACAAACTCCTCCTGCTCGCCGAGCGCTTCAAATTCCTCAATTGTCTCCTTTCTCTGGGGTCTGCCCTCCTTATCCACGTTCTCATACTTTTTCAGGAGCTGCTCAAACTCATCCATCCTCACTCACCCACCAGCTCTCTAAATTTTTCTTCCAGATCTTCAACTTTAACGCCTTTTTTACCGAAGTAGGTGATTATATTCCTCAAATCCCGATAAAGCAGCGAAATAGACATCTTATTCCTCTTAACCGTGGCCTGAGACCAGTCAATTATTACAGGAGATTCCCAGATAAGTATGTTGTACTCGCTCAGATCTCCGTGCACCATATCCCCCCTCTTCCAGAGGCGCTCAACTGATCTGATTGTGAAGCTGTAAAGCTCCTCAAAGTCCTCCCTCCGGAAGCTCTTCTCCACATCCTTCAGCCTGGGCGCCGGAAGCTCATCCCCGATGAACTCCATTATAAGGACGTTGTTCCTGAATGCCACAGGCTCAGGGACTCTCACGGCATATTTGATGGCCCTCTGGAGGTTTTTAAACTCCCTTCGAGTCCAGATGAAGACCAGCTTTCTCATGTCCTTGGGAAGGTAACCCACCCTTGGATCCGCCGCCAGATACTCCCAGATTCTCCTGAATTCTGTGGTGTAGGTTCTGTAAATCTTAACGGCAAGGGCGTTGCCATCCCCATCAACGGCCCTGAAAACATTGGCCTCCTTTCCTGTTGAGATGACCCCTGAGATCCTTTCAATTTTACCCCTCCTTCTGAAATACTCAAGACTCTCCAGCGTGGTTCTGTCAAAAACCTCGCTGAAAACTTTATAGAGCTCGCTACCTTTTATCCTCTCTTTTTTCAGGCCCAGAATCTCTTCCATTTCTCTTTCGAGCCGGTTCTCCATAGCCATCACAGCATTACGCCGCCGGTGAGGAAGTCCCGGGTTATCTTTCCTCTCCTGAGAAGCCAGTCCACCTGTGTCCGGGTGTAGCGGTAGACTATGTCTGCCCTTTTATCGGTCTGCACTGACCACGGCTGGACGATAACAACATCGCCGACCTTGATCCACATCCTCCTCTTGAGCTTCCCCGGAATCCTGCATCTCCTGATCTTGCCGTCCGCACACCTGACGTCCATCCAGCCTGCACCGAGTGCCTGCTCCACAACTCCAAAGAGCTGTCCTTCCTTCGGAAGCGGGACCCTTATAACCTCATCCCCTTCAACACGCCTGTTATTTTTCTTTTTTCCACCTTTATAATATGCCATGAGCATCACCTCCAGTGACTCATCACATGGCCTTATAAGCTTAAGCCTTGCAAAAATTTTCTAATTACGGTAGATGACAGATATTTAAAAATTTTTGCATCGGAAATATACATTCATGTCCCCTCTGAAATATTAAAGTTTAAAAATGCTTTTAATCCACTCATATCTGCGAGATTTCCAGAGGTGGGAGAATGGAAGCTGTCTTGGCAGAGAACGTTGAAATACTCTACGGTTCCTATAAGGCTGTGGAGGGCCTGAACTTTAAGATCAGTGAGGGGGAGACCCTTCTGCTGCTCGGGCCAAATGGTGCTGGAAAGACCACACTTCTGAGGACGATTGCTGGGTTCCACAAGGCATACACCGGCAGACTGCTGGTTTTCGGAAAAAGACCGGAGGATGCAAGGGAGCTGATTTCCTATGTTCCTCAGAGCCATTCCATGAATGAACTCGTTCCCCTGAAAGCCGAAGAGGTCGTTTCAATGGGCATCATCTACAAGAAAGGGTTTTTCCATTTCAGGATACCGGAAGATGCTATAGGCAGAGCAAAGGAAGCCCTGAGCTTTGTCGGACTGGAAGACATTGCAGAAAAGCACTTTAGCGAGCTCAGCGGCGGGCAGAAACAGAGGGTTCTCCTTGCGAGGGCGCTGATATCCAGCCCAAAGCTTCTCCTTCTGGATGAACCTCTTTCATCCCTCGACCCATCCGCGAGAGCTGAAGTTGCCGCCGTTCTCGGAAAGATAAAGAGGGAAAAGAACCTGACGATGATAATAACGACCCATGATATAAACCCTCTGGTGGAAATTGGAGACAGGGTTATGCTGCTAAATAAAAAGCTTATAGCCTTCGGAACCCCACAGGAAGTTCTGAGAGACGAGATCATCAAGGGCGTCTATGGCCCCCTTGCAAGGGCCATCAACATTGAGGACAGGCTCTACTGCATAACCGGTGATGTGCATCTTCATATAAAGGGGGAACACCCATGATTCCGGAATATCTCATAAGGGCTTTTCTGGCGAGCATAATGATAAGCGTCCTTCTTGGACTGCTGAGTCCCCTGATAAACATGAAGGGTCTGGCTTTCCTGACCCATGCCACATTCCACTCCCTCCTCTTCGGGGCAGTTCTGGGCATGATTCTCGGCCTGGTATTTGAGAATCTGGGACTTGTGATGTGGGCCGCTTTGATCATCACCGTTGTGGTTGTCCTTACCATAGCCGAGCTGGAAAAGAAAGGCTTCACGCCTGATGCCGCTGTTGGCATCGTCGCCAGCTTTGTTGCCGGGTTAACCGTTCTCGGCTTTGGGATTCTCTACAGGGTAATGGCAGAAAAGCCCTACTTCCCGTTCAGTGAGAGCATAGTTTCATATCTGACAGGGGAGGTATTCCTGATAACGCTGAACGATTTGCTGACCCTCACAATCGGTGGTGCCCTGATTTTCTTCCTGCTTCTCCTCCTCTACAGGGATTTTCTGTATATAAGCTTTGATCCAGACGGTGTTGAAAGCTATGGCGGCAGTGTGAGGGCTTATCTGATGATACTCTACGTTATGGTCGGGGCCATTGGGGCTCTGATAGTTAAAACCGTTGGGTTGATAACCCTGCAGGTCATAGCCGTTCTGCCCGGTGCAATTGCAATGATGACGAGCCGCAATATACGAAAAATCCTCGGTGTGAGCCTCTTCCTGACTCTTGCTGTTGAGCTGATCTCCCTCATAACCGCATATCTGACTGACATACCGCCGAGCGGCATAGCCACGATCATGCTCGGTGCGATTTACGGTGTTCTTCTCTTCAGGAGGTGAAGGGATGAAGTTTGGAGGCATTGATGAAGCTGGCAGAGGGCCGGTTATAGGGCCGCTGGTTATCGCTGCTGTCGTGGTTGATGAGGGAAACATCCAAAAACTTGAAAATCTCGGGGTTAAGGACTCCAAAAAGCTGAGCCCGGGAAGGAGGGAAAGCCTGTTTAATGAGATAAT
>WAPO01000128.1 GCA_015520705.1 Thermococcus sp.
CATCAATTCTTAGTGGTTTCAATTCTCCATTTTTGAATTTCTTGAAAGCTCTGGAGACTGCAGACTTTAAGTCGTTTTTTATCTTTTTCATGCTCGGACTTACAGCAGAGAAGCGTGAGAAAGACTGCTTAAACACGACTCTCTCTGCCCAAGGTGTGAATTTCTTAACGTCATCTTCGAGCAGTTTTGCATCCCCAGCTACCAATCCCACAGGAATTCCATGATATCCAAGGGCGTATGCATTTAGGAGGAACTCGCTAACTGGGACGTCATTTATTCTGAGCTCATCTACGGAGGAACTGCTGTAGGTGTGGTCAAAAGTCGCTTTTTCTGTTCCTGCTTTCGCATGATAGCCTATGAATACGGCAATATCACACTTCTCCGCCTCACTTATCATGCTGAGAGGTCTTGGAAACCCTCTAACGAGACTTGCATACTCCGGAAGTTTGTCCGGAAGTATATTGACCATCGGGCCGTGGCTGTCGGCTATTACAACCTCTTCAAAGCCTTTGTCGTACAGAAATTCAGCCACTGCAAATGTTATATCCGTGGCAATCTTCCTTGCCTCCTGATAAAGAGCTCCCTTAACAAAAAGATGCTCTCCACCTACAATAAAAGGAAGACCCTCCAAGTCTACAGAGACAAATGCCTTCATCAATGCCACCATTTTACGGTTTTATATAACAGACTATAAACTTTTTGGACTATTTTTTGCGAATTTATACAACATAATTTAATATATATAACTTATATAGCAAACATGATTTTAATTAATATACCAGATAATCAACGCATAGATAAGAGCTGTGTAATACAGGTTCGAAAGTATAACCTACAAACAGGGCATATAAATACGGAATTTACTCTAATAATGAATCATAATATAATTTTCTCTTGAAGACTTAGTCCCTCAGGATGGGAATGTAACAAATGGAAAATCAAGCCTGTTAGCAGGAAGGCACAGGTTAGAATGTTTAATATCTTTGAGGAAAATTGTGAAGAGTCGGACTTCCTTAAGGGTTCTGATTAGAACCCTTCAAACTCCTGTCCTCAATTCGCTGGAATCCTCTTTCACGGCGGAGAAGAGCTCAGTGTAACAAAAACGATCAAGGTATGGATTTGACTCGCCCTTTAATTCAATAAAACTCTCAAGGGGAAGGGGCTAGAGGCTTCTGTGTAGATACAACTATCATTTCCAAGCCTCCATAAGGAGAGGGATATATGAAAAGCTGGACAACGCGAGCATCACCTTCAGCAAGCTTTGATATTAGCTTTGACAGTGTGTGGGCATCCCTGTCCTTTAAAGTTATTTTTAAACTATCATATCCTAAATATCTTGCACTCTTTGATAAACTGGATAAGGGTTCCAGGTTCAGGAATATCATACGCAGTTTTGGGTTTTGCAGGATTGTTTTTATAGTCTGGGAAATGGTTGTTGGTGAAACATTCAGGGTTTTTGCCACATTGTTGCGGGGAATTTCAATTTTTCCACATCGAATTTTCCCTTTCTCTGTAATTCCAAAGCCATGCACAAATAGATACTTCACAACCTTCATCTTCGCAGGCTGTTCCTTAAACTGCTCCTTTATTGTGTCCCAGATATTCATTTTATTCCCTCCATCCTTTCAATGAACTCTCTAATATCTGGGGGCATCCGTATTCTGACATATGAGGAATTCAGGGTGGTAAAATCTTCACCGTTCACACTCAAAATCCCCCTCTCAAGAAGATACTTATATTACCAGCCTTTCATGAAGTTTACAACCTCATCGGGAACCTTTCCAGCCAGAACATCTTTGATTGATTCTTCAATTATATTCAACCCCTCTTCCAAATCCTCTTCTGATATATTCAGGGGAGGTGCGATTCTCAGAACATTTCCATACTTCCCGAATGTTATAAGGATCAGCCCCTTTTCCCAGGCTCTCCACGATATTTTTAACGCGGTTGCCTTGTCTGGAGCTTTTGATTTTTGATCCTTCACTATATCTACACCAATCAGGAGGCCCTTTCCTCTGACGTCTCCTATGATATTATAGTTTTCCTGCATTTCTCTGAATCTTTTCATAACAAAATCTCCAAGTTTTTTGGCATTTTCTACCAGTTTTTCCTCTTTTATTGCCTCTATTGTAGCAATTGCTGCACTTGCGCTTACAGCATGTCCTAGGTGAGTGAATACCAGCAATGGCACCGGAACGCTATCCATAATCTCTGCCCTTCCAATCACTGCAGAAATCGGCATTCCTCCGCCAAGTGCCTTTGCACTTACCATAACATCTGGGATGGCACTGAAATGCTCGATTCCCCACCATTTCCCGGTTCTTCCCATGCCCGTTTGAACTTCCTCATCGATGAACACTATTCCATACTCTTCAGTTAGTTCCCTAAGTCCCTTAATGAATTCCTTTGGAGGGATGATCACGCCGGCGTCTCCTTGAATTGGCTCTATTATAATTCCCGCAACGTTTCCGTGGAGCTCTCTTACCTTTCTCTCAACCTCCTCCAGGGCACGATTTGAAAGCTCTGAGGGGTTTTCATAGCCACCCACACCCCATGGATTTCTGTATGGATCAGGATACTCCACAAAATGAACATTCCCAATTGGGAAGATAGCTTCTTTAGTCTCTGCATCAATGATACCCGTTGCTGATAGTGCTCCGTAAGTCATTCCATGGTAGGAACCTTTGAATGATAGTATGTGTCTTCTTTTTGTATAAGCTCTGGCAATTTTTATTGAGGAATCGACGCTATCAGAACCTGAGAATCCAAAAGTGACTTTCTTCTCAAACTCTCCAGGGGTTATTTTTGTCAGCTTTTCTGCGAGTTTTACAGCTGGTTCTTCATAAAAATATGCTACTGTGTAGTTCAGGAATTTTGTGAGCTGATCATTTATGGCTCTGAGAACTTTTGGGTGACCATGACCGATATTATAAACTGCAGCACTCGTCAAGAAATCTATATATTCATTTCCATCAGCATCCCAGACTCTGGAACCCTTAGCTTTCGCCACTGCTAATGGATAATATTTTAATCCAGAAGCTCTCGGGAGATATGTTTCATCGAGCTCAGCAATCCGAAGACTTCTCTCAATTTTCTTGTTGGTGTATTTTTTAATTTCATGCCATCTCATATTTACCACCTCAAAATTAGAAAAAAGAGATTCAAGCTCTGGACCAGAGCTCTTTTTTCCACTCTGGATTCAATATTCTAATCACACCGACTGTTACTAATGGAATAAAGTATATTGCAAAGAATACCCATGCAAGAGTTCCATATCCTTTAGCAACTAGGGCTATGATTCCAAATTTTGCCATTGCTATGGCCAGGATTATTATGACAGTAGCTATTGTAGCCTCTTGCTTTCTATTGAGGTGTATCCCTTTAGCTTCCTTTAGCTGTACATCGATCCGTCTGACTATCGAATGTATCATGCCAGTTCCAGTTTCTATCAATGTCCAGAAGACTGCGAGTACATAGAACCCACGGAGCCATAAACCTCCCACGATTTTCATGATTTCATACCACGGAACATTAGCATTTACGACTTTGGGATTAGTGTAAAAACCCAGCAGGGAGAGCCAAGTTAGGATGAAGGCTATCATTACAAACGCCGAGGATATTATACCGGCCATGAGAGAGTCTTTTCTGCTTTCAAGCCTGTCCAGCGTAAAGAGAACTGCCGGAATAACAACCATGTTATATGCAAAGTATTGAATTCCAGCAACTGCAGCCTGTCCGGGAGTTCCTGAGCTGAGCCCCTGGGCAAATGCCAAATTAATGTTACCCCAAGCGGCTTTCAGTGTTATAGCCCACAGTAGGGCATACATGAGATATAGTATTATTGTTCCAATGGTTTCAAAAGCTTCAATGGCTCTTCTGCCATAAAAGTGTAATAATCCAACAGCTGAGATTATAACTATCGCTCCAAGCATGTATGGAAGATGAAACATATCTTCTAAGATGCTAGCTGCAGCTGAACCAACAACTGCAATCACTATAATGGCCAGTATTATATAGGCTATGTCAAATGCCGGCCAAAATTTCCAGAGTATCTGTTTTATCCAGGTTCTGTAATCGAACGCTTTAAAGACTCTTGCCAGTTCGTATGAAAGTGCTGCTGCTACTAAGAAACCTATCGTCACCATGATTATTGAATAGATTCCATAAACACCATATTTCCCTGCATATTCCATAACTTCTCTGCCTGTTGTAAATCCTCCTCCCATGTAAACAGACTGGAATATTATTGCTGGGAGAAACCATCTATAAAACACCCCATATTTGTGTTGTTTACTCATGTTGTTCCCTCCGCAAATTTTTTACAGTATATATTTTATTGGTTATGGTATATCAAATTTTTGTATCTATTTTTGTGGATTATAAC
>WAPO01000129.1 GCA_015520705.1 Thermococcus sp.
GCCCTTGAGATTCCGATGTCAGTCTGGCTGATGAAAGGCTTCTTCGACACCATACCGTGGGAGTTTGAGTGGTCGGGCATAATAGACGGGGCATCCAGAATAAAGGTGTGGCGGAAAATCATGCTCCCTCTGATAAAGCCCGGCATACTGGCGGTTGCTCTCTTTGCATTTTTGGCCGGCTGGCAGGACATAATCTATGTGAGAACGTTCCTTATTGACAGGACTCTGGCAACGTTCATCGAGGCAAACATAGAGGCGGAGTACTCCCACATGCCGTTGATAGCGGCCGCGGGAACCCTATACCTGCTTCCGACGATAATATTCTTCATCACAGCCCAGCAGCTTCTCCTTCAGGGATATTCAGGCGGGATTAAGGGGTGAGGAAGATGGTCAGGATTGCACTTGAGGGAATAACTAAGAGGTTTGGTGATTTTACCGCGCTGAGGAGCATCACTCTGAAAATCAACGATAAGGAGTTTATGGCCCTCCTTGGGCCCTCCGGGAGCGGGAAATCAACGCTTCTATACACAATCGCTGGAATCTACAGGCCCACGGAGGGGAGGATTTATTTTGACGGGAAGGACATAACGGACATACCTCCAAAGGACAGAAATGTCGGGCTTGTCTTCCAGAACTGGGCCCTCTATCCGCATATGAAGGTCTTTGACAACATAGCCTTTCCTCTTGAGCTCAGAAAGGTTCCAAAACAGGATATTGAAGCGAAGGTCAGGGAGGTATCCCAGATGCTCCATATAGAGGATCTGCTCGATAGATATCCGTGGCAGCTCAGCGGTGGTCAGCAGCAGCGCGTGGCCATAGCCAGGGCTCTTGTCAAGGAACCCGACGTCCTGCTCCTCGATGAGCCTCTCAGCAACCTCGATGCTCTCCTCCGGATTGAGGTGAGGGCAGAGCTGAAGAGGCTCCAGAAGGAGCTGGGGATAACGGCGGTTTATGTAACCCATGATCAGGCCGAGGCCCTTGCCATGGCCGACAGGATAGCGGTGATAAGGGCGGGGAAGATACTTCAGGTCGGGACACCGGATGAGGTGTATTACAGGCCGAAATACAGATTCGTCGGGGGCTTCCTCGGAAATCCGCCCATGAACTTCGTTGATGCGGAAGTTGAAAACGGCTATCTGAACGTTTACGGGAGCAGAATACAGATTCCAGCCCAGTACAGAGCGCTGATAGAAAAGCTCGGTGTCAGGGAAATCCTTCTGGGCTTCAGGCCGCATGATGCTGAGGTCGTTAGAGGCGCGGCTGAAGGACTCGCCGGGGAGGTCTACTCCTTTGAGCCGCTCGGAAGGGAGCAGATAGTTACGATATCTGTCAATGGAGCATTTGTCAAGGTGTTTGCGCCTGAAGGGGAGCACTTCAGCTTTGGAGAAAGGGTAACCGTGAAGCTGCGCGAGGACAGGATCGTTCTGTTCGACAGAAAAACGGAGAAGGCCTTGGAGTTTCTACCCTGATGCTCCCTTCTTTTTCCACACCAGCCACAGCGTTGCCGCTGTTCTCAGATTTGTCAGAACTGCCAGCAGGGCGAAGAGAGCCTTTACCTCCCCTGCCAGACAGAACAGCATCGTTAAGAAAATCCTTTCATCCCTCTTTCCCGGCAGAAAGCGCATCAGCGGAATTTCCCTGTAGATGCTGCTCCCGTAAGCGGCGCCGTATCTCTCAGCTGAATAGCTCACCATCGCGGAGCCGAAGATGGCGGTCGCGGCAACCGCCCACCAGAGGCCGCCTTCAATCGATGCCCACGCCAGTGTCAGCAGAAACACAAAGTCCGCATACCTGTCGAGGATTGAATCTGCATAGCCGCCGAATCTGCTCGTTCTCATTGAGGCTCTCGCTATTTCTCCATCAACACCATCGAGAATCGAGCTCACCTGATAGAGGATGCCTGCCAGAGGAACGCTGATGAAATTCATCAAAGCCGATAGAAGTCCGAGCAGGAAGGTCACGATGGTCATCTGGTTCGGTGTGACGCGGTCGACGAGGAGGCAGCTTATCCTCGTGGAAATTTTCCTGTTCAGCTTTCTTGAAATGAAGCCATCTCCGCTCTCCTTTACAGAAGCCAGAACTATGAGCTTTCCAGCTTTTTCAGCATCCTCCGGAGTGTCTATATCCATCCAGAACAGTCCGTTCAGGGGCGTTGTTCTGAGCACGGCCCTCTTTACTATCTCGCTCAGTTCTGCCTCTCCCTTTTCCAGCAGAACACTGTCGGCAACATCAAATATATCCGGAGTTAGAACGAAAAAACCAGTATCAACGGCATCAAAATCCTTGAGGTGTTTTCCAATATCAACCACGCGGTTGCCGCTGATTTTAACCTTTGTAGCTTCACCA
>WAPO01000130.1 GCA_015520705.1 Thermococcus sp.
GCCCCCCGCTTATCTCGTCAGGATACTTGTTTGCATGCTCTTCACTGAGCCCCACAGCTTTCAAGAGTTCCAGAACTGTATCTTTGATGTTCTCATGCCCGTATTCCTTTAAAGGCTCTGCAATGATGTCAAAAACTGTAAGTCTTGGATTCAGAGAGGAGTAGGGGTCTTGGTATATTATCTGCATTTTTGGTCTGATCTTTTTAAGTTCGGTTTTTGAGAGGGCTGTTATCTCAACATCGTTGAAATAAACCTTCCCTGCGGTGGGCTCATAAAGCCTCAAGATTGTCCTCCCTGTTGTCGATTTTCCGCTTCCGCTCTCCCCCACAAGCCCAAACGTCTCTCCATCCCTGATCTCAAACGAAACATCATCCACAGCTTTGAGCCAAACAGTTCTTTTCCTGATAAAGCCATGGGTTATGGGGAAGTATTTTTTGAGATGCTCCACCCTAATCACTGCCCTCCCCCCCGTAGAGATGACAGGCCACAAAATGCCCGGGTGAGTATTCATGGAGCTCGGGCTTCACAGTCGTGCATGTTTTACTTGTATAATCACACCTTGGGTGGAATCTGCATCCACTTGGTGGATTCAGCAGACTTGGAACACTGCCCCTCAGCGGTCTAATCGGTTTCTTCATCCTGGGATCAGGAACGACAGAAAGCAAACCTTGTGTGTAGGGATGGAGGGGATTTTCAAAAAGCTCTTCTGTATCAGCTATTTCCACGATGTTACCAGCATACATTACCCCTACCCTGTCGCACACCCCTGCAACGACACCCAGATCATGCGTTATTAACAGGACTGAAAATTTATACTTGCTTCTCAAGTCGAGTATGAGCTCAAGAATCTGCTTCTGAATCGTGACATCCAGCGCCGTCGTTGGCTCATCAGCGATTAGGAGGGAGGGATTGGAAGAGAGTGCCATTGCAATCATAATCCTCTGCCTCATTCCCCCGCTGAGCTCATGAGGATAAGAATCCAGAATCCTCCCGGGATCAGAAAGTCCAACAGCCTTCAGCAGTTTTTTAGCATGTTCCTCGGCTTTTTCTCTGCTGAGCCCTTCGTGAAGCTCTATGACATCAAGCATCTGCTCTCCAATCTTAAACAATGGATTGAGGGACGTCATCGGATCCTGAAAGACTATGGAGATCTCTTTCCCCCTTATTTTCCTCAGTTCTTCCTCGGATTTTTCAAGCAGGTTCTCACCTTTGAAGAGTATCTTTCCGGAGATTCTGGCGTTGGGCGGCAGAAGCCTTAGAATGCTCAGAGCAGTTACACTCTTTCCACACCCAGTCTCTCCAACGAGGCCAAAGATTTCACCCTCCCTGATGTCAAAGCTAACCCCATTGAGAACCTTTGCGACCCCCCACAGGGTTTTAAAGTCGATGTAGAGATCCTCTACCTCAAGGAGTTTCTTCATAGCAACCTCCTCCTTAGTCTGGGGTCTATAACCTCCCTCACAGCATCTCCCAGCAGATTAAAGGCTATGACGGTTATGAAAATGGCCAGACCTGGGAATACAGGGTACCACCAGTAGTTCAGGAAATAATCCTTTCCCTCACTTACCATGAGACCCCAGTCAGGCGTAGGTGGCTGGACACCCAGTCCAAGGAAGCTCAGCGCTGCAGCCTCTAAAATCGCTGAACCCATATCCATCGTCGCCTGCACAATGATAGGAGAGAGGGAATTCGGAAGGACATGCCTCACCATGATTTTCCAGTCAGCTATCCCCATGGCCCTTGAGGCTTCAACATAGGGGCGCTCTTTCACAGATATTGCCATTCCCCTGGCGAGTCTGGTGTACCACGGCCACCAGCTTATCGCAAGGGCAAGGATAGCATTTACAAGACCCCTGCCGATGGTCGTTGCAATCAGCAGTGCCAGGAGCAGGGGAGGAAATGCCAGAAATATATCCGTTATTCTCATGATTATCAGATCAATTTTACCTCCAAAGTAACCTGCCACCAATCCAAGAGGAACCCCTATTAAGAGGGCGAGAAAGACCACAGAAAATCCAACTAAAAGGGATGTTCGTGTTCCGTATATGACCCTGCTGAGTATATCCCTCCCCAGATAGTCAGTCCCCATGGGATGCAATCTGCTGGGAGGCTGCAGGCGTTCTTTTAAATTTGGCTCCCCAAGGGCCTGATTGGGATATGGTGCTAAAACCGGTGCAAGGATGGCCGTAAGCACGAGAGCCACTATTATGGAGAGGCCCACCACAGAGAGTTTGTTCCTAAACAGGATTTTAACCGTCTCCTCTTTCCTCATTTTTCTCCCTCACAGCTTTATTCTCGGATCAATACGAACCTGAATCAGGTCAACAATCAGATTGATGAAGACATATGCAGTCGCCGCGATTATGGTAACTCCAAGGACTGCAGGATAATCCATGCTCATAATTGCATATGCGGCATACCTGCCCAGCCCCGGCCAGTTGAATATAAGCTCAACCAGGAACGCTCCAATCAGGGTGTATGCAAATGAAAGCCCCACAGTTATTAAAGCCGGAGCTATGGCATTCTTGAGGGCATATTTAAAGTATATCTTTCTCGGAGGCAGCCCATACGCCCATGCCGTCCTGATATAGTTTTCATTGAGCACCTCTATCATCATCGATCTGACCTGCCTTGTTATGAGACCTACAGGATACATGGCCAAGGTCACTGCAGGGAGTATCAGATGCCTGAGGGCATCAACGAAGACAGGGAAGTTGCCGGTTATCAGGGAGTCAAGTAGATAGAACCCTGTTATCACATGCAGGGGATGCTCCAGCATCACCACGGTGTCTACCCTGCCGGCTAAGGGGAGGAGGCCGAGGCGTTTGAAGAAGATGAGCTGGAGAACTATACCAAACCAGAACGCCGGCAGGGAGACACCGCTTATAGCGAATATCCTGCTCAGATTATCAAGCCAAGAATCCTTCTTAACAGCAGAATAAACGCCCAGGGGTATCCCAATTATTATGGCAATAAACTCAGCTACCAGTATGAGCTCGAAAGTGGCTGTAAAGGCTGATTTCAAATCCGCAGCAACAGGATTATGGGTTCTTATTGAAACGCCGAGATCACCATGGAGAAGCGACCAGAGGTAGTAACCAAACTGCTTTAAAATAGGATCATTCAGATGCAACTGCTCCCTCGCTTTTTCTATGGCTTCGGGAGTGGGGTGGGCTCCAACCCATAAAGCAGCTGGATCCGAAGGTATGACCCTTGAAATGAAAAACACAACCGTTATCACACCTACAATGACAAAGACTGCCAGCACAAGCCTGTAGATGACATATTCCCTGAATTTCATCGCCATCTCCCCTTGTTTTAATCAGAAAATGGAAATAAAGGAAATGCTCATGCTTTGTGCAGCTCGTAGAAAAACACAACCTGTGGGTAGCCGGGGTTGTCCTTGAAGCCGCTTATGCTTTTGTGGTAGACATAGACGTCATCTGGGTTGTAAAGGAATATTGCCGGGGCATCTTCTACTAACATCTGCTCTGCTTTCTTGTAAAGGCTCGCAGCTTTGTCGGGTTGGATGCCTTCCAATGTGACCGCTTTATCAATCGCCTTATCAAACTCTTCGTTGCAGTAGTAGCACAGGTTGAAGTTTATCTCCTTCTCACAGTGGAACATGTTGAAGAGGAAATCGTATGGTGTTGGGTATGTGGGCCACCAGTACATCATGAGAATATCCTGAGCCTTTGTGGGGTCGCTCTTTGCAAGAGCCCACTGCTGCTCCCAATTCATTGGTCTTATCTCGACATCAATCCCCAGTTTCTTCCATTCTGCCTTTATAATTTCTGCAACTTTAGCTTCAGCCTGGTCTCCCTGTGTGTAGGTTAGCATCAGCTTAAAGCCGCCGTTTGGATACCCTGCCTGAGCCAGCAGCTGTTTGGCCTTATCCAGGTTGTAGGTGTATGTCTTCATGTCCTCAAAATAACCCAGCATGCCTTTAGGAATGGGTCCCTTTGCAACCTCACCGTAGCCATGGAGGACATAGTCCACGATATCCTTGTATGGAACCGCATAGCTCAGGGCCTGCCTGACAAGCTTATTGTTAAGCGGTGCCTTTTTTGTATTGAAGAATGCGTAGAGCTCCTGATAGGAAGGTGTCTGGTCAACCTTAACATTTGGATTGTTCTTCAGTTTTGGAAGGTCATCGAGAGGTAAATCCCTCGTAATCTGAATCTCACCGCTTGTTACCATCTGTTCCCTCAGTGAGGCATCTGGGATTATTTTTATCACCGCAAGGTCAAACTGATCATTGCTCCAGCCGCCCCAGTAATCGTCGAATTTTTTAAGGACAATCTCAGTCTTGGGATTGTATTTGTCCTTCACAATCATGTAAGGGCCGGTTCCGGCATCCTGTCCTTTGTTAAACCACGCCGCTATCGCTTTATCATCTCCCAGTTTTGAGAGATATTTGCTGTCCATGATGTAGGCCCCATAAGCCGAGGACGCTATTAAAGGCAGATTTGCCGGATATTTGAGATAGAACTTTACTGTGTAATTATCAACAACCTCTATTTTTTTCACGGGATCCCAGATGAAAGCAGGCCCCATCCCCATTCTCATCGTTCTTTCAACAGACCACTTTACATCTTCTGCTGTCATGAGGTTGCCAGTATGGAACTTGACTCCCTTCCTTAAATGAAATGTCCAGATGGTTCCGTTTTTATTGCTCTCCCATGAAGTGGCGAGCCATGGCTTCAAGCCATCCGGCGTGTATTTTACCAGGCACTCATAAACGTTTGCAAGGACTACAATAGAGTTTGAGAACTCTGTGCTTGGATCGAGTGTTATCATCTCGCTCTGGTAACCGTAAATCACAACATTTGTTGTTGTTTTCTCGGCTGTTGAGGATTGCTTTGAAGTTGTGGATTGGGTCTGTGTGGTGGATGTATTCCCACCACTTATACATCCGCTGGCTACTACGCCGAAAATGACAATAGCCAGCACAAACACAGCAATTTCTTTCCTCACAATATCACCCCAATTTTGCCGAATATCTTTCGGATTTTATCAAGATGCTTTTAAGAGTTTTATATTATTTAACATTATCTGTTCAATATCTTCAAATAAGTATGACCAGTTTAGTCAAACATGAGGTTATTAATCTTAACAGTCTTGAATGTTATAATTTTATCATCAACGAAAAACAATGGTTTTTGCAGTATCATATCCATACCCCGAGTACTAAAATCTACATTGATCACTATGAATAGATGGGTATTTAGGTTAAGCTAAAAATGAAAAGGATTATATTTATTACCAAGTATTTTTCAGTGGTGATACTTATGGTGAAGAGGGTCCACATTTTTGACTGGCATAAAGAGAATGCAAAAAAAGTTGAAGAGTTCGCCGGCTGGGAGATGCCCATCTGGTACTCCAGCATAAAAGAGGAGCACATGGCCGTAAGGAATGGCGTGGGTATTTTTGATGTTTCCCATATGGGGGAGATATTCTTCAGAGGAAAAGACGCCTTAAAATTCCTCCAGTACGTCACAACCAACGACATAAGTAAGCCTCCCGCGATAAGCGGAACCTACACACTCGTTTTGAACGAGCGCGGAGCGGTGAAGGACGAGACTCTTGTCTTCAACATGGGGAATGATGAGTACATGATGGTGTGTGACAGCGATGCATTTGAGAAGCTCTACGCCTGGTTCACCTCAATCAAAGGGGCAATAGAGCAGTACACAAAGCTTGATCTGGAGATTGAGCTTAAGACCTATGACTATGTGATGTTCTCAATACAGGGGCCAAAGGCCAGAGACCTCGCCAAGGAACTCTTTGGAATTGATATCCTGAATCTGTGGTGGTTCCAGGCGAAGGAGGTCGAGCTCGACGGCATAAAGATGCTCCTCTCGAGGAGCGGTTACACCGGTGAAAACGGCTGGGAGATCTACTTCGAAGATGCTAACCCCTACCACCCGGACGAGAGCAAGCGCGGGAAGCCTGAGAAGGCCCTCTACGTTTGGGAGCGCATTCTTGAGGCCGGCGAGAAGTACGGTATAAAACCGGCTGGACTCGGCGCTCGTGATACGCTCAGAATGGAGGCCGGCTACACCCTCTACGGAAACGAGACCAAGGAGCTCCAGCTCCTCAGCACCGACATTGATGAAGTTACCCCTCTCCAGGCCAACCTCGACTTCGCCCTCTTCTGGGATAAGGAGTTCATAGGAAAGGAGGCTCTGCTGAAGCAGAGGGAGCGCGGCCTGCCGAGCAA
>WAPO01000131.1 GCA_015520705.1 Thermococcus sp.
CCGCTTATGACCCACGGCTGGAAGTCCATGATGGATGCTCCCACGAGGAGCACATCATCACGCCAGCGCGGCAGAACAGGGTAGCGCTTGACTCTTCCATGACCATGCCTCTCAAAGAAGCTCAGAAAAGCTTCGCGCATTTCCTCAAGAGTGTATTTCCTCGGTATGCCCGGCTTCCCGATGAAAGCATACTCATCACATGGAGGATCACCACAGGTTTCCCTGTCTGGATCAAGCGTCCAGAAGGGCTTACCGCAGACTCTGCAGGTCTTTCTAATCCATCCCTCTTCCTTGAACATCTTCGTTGTCATATCCATCGACATTTTTACCACCTTCTACCTTACTAAATCCTAAGCTATGATGAGCATCTACTTAAAAAAGGCTTTCGTTTGAAGTTGTGTTTATATTTGCGGCTTGCTACTCCTCCTCACCGAGAAATATTACCGGGAACTTCATCTTCTTCAGTAGCTCGACCATTCTCTCATGGGTTTTCTTCTGCATCTCAAGTTTATGTCTCAGATTGGCGTTCTCTATGGCAAGCCTGTTGAGTTCGTCGGTTTTCATTCTGAGCTGGGCCTTCAGCTCGATGATCTCCTCCTCAAGTTCAACCACTGATCTTTCCAGACGCTCTATTTCCTCGTAGAGATCCCTACAGATTCTCTCCTTAATCATGGAGGTCAGCCCCGCGAAACCTCTTCATCACTCAGGGGGCTCCAGACTCATCATCCCCTTTAAGTAATTGTCTTACTTGGTTATATTCTTTATCCAAAACCGGCTGTAAATCCTTAAATTCGTGATCACTGACCAATTTTTCATATAACAATCAAAAGTCTTAAATATGTTGCAGTACTTAAATTTCACTTGTAAAATTCAGTGATATGCAGTGTCCCTCTGTTTTGACATTCAGCAGTTCAGTGAAGTATTGATCAGTTGGGAGGTGTATATATGGGAGCTGTGATGAACTTTATTAACTGGCTGGACGGCATCGTCTGGGGTCCTCCCATAATGATTTTGCTTGTTGGTACTGGCCTTTTCCTGACCATTATCCTGGGAGGAATTCAGGTCAGAAGACTCGGGTGGTCCATCAGGTATACCTTCGGCAAAGAAGGAAGAGCAAAAACAGGCGAAGGTGACATCAGTCCATTTCAGGCTTTGATGGCAACAATTTCCGGAACAGTTGGTATAGGAAACATAGCAGGTGTAGCAACGGCAATTTATCATGGCGGTCCAGGAGCACTCTTCTGGATGTGGGTGACAGCAGCAGTTGGTATGGCCACGAGATATTCAGAGGGTCTTCTTGGTGTGGCCTTCAGAGGAAAACTGCCTGATGGCACAATGATTGGAGGCTCATTCAACGCCCTAGAGAGAGGATTCTCAGAGGTGCAGATTTCACCCAATGGAAGATACCTAGCAGCAATATTCATGCTGATATTCGCAGTCTTCATAGGCCACGATGCCACGAAACTCGGTGGAGGACTGATGGTAGTAGCTTATATCATAGCACTGCTGTTCCTTATACTAGCATACTACCTCGCTAGAGGCCATGCAATGCCATCACTTGGAAAAGTCCTTGCAATACTGTTCTCGACATTTGCGGCAGTTGCGGCGTTTGGAATTGGGAATATGACCCAGTCAAACTCCCTGGCACTGGGAATGAAGGTCGCATTCCACGTTCCATTCTGGGTTACAGGTGTTGCCTTTGCAATCCTGACATTCATAGTCACCATTGGAGGAATCAAGAGAATAGGTGAATTCACAGAATATCTCGTCCCCTTCATGGCAATAATCTACTTCATATTTGCAATAGGGGTCTGGATTAAATTCGCAGGAAAACTGCCGAGTGCAATAGCATTGATATTCAAGGACGCCTTTACCGGGCAGGCAGTTGCCGGCGGTGCCATTGGAACCGTCATAAGATGGGGTGTCGCAAGGGGTCTGTTCTCCAACGAAGCCGGCCTTGGAACTGCAAGTATGGCCCATTCGGCTGCACAAACTGACAACCCATCCAGGCAGGCCCACGTTGCAATGCTCGGCCCATTCATTGATACACTCATAATCTGTTCGCTAACAGGAATTTCAATCGTCGCCACAGGTGCATGGACAACAGGGAAGACGAGCACCGCCCTGACACAGGAGGCATTTGCAAGGGCCTTTGGACATGCAGGAGAGGTCATGGTCGTCATAGGTGTCATACTGTTCGCATATTCGACTGTCCTTGCATGGAACTACTACGGAAGACAGAACATCATGTATCTGACAAAGTGGATTACGGGCGATCCTGAGAAGTTCGCAAAGCTTTATCCAAAGCTCCACCTTGCATACAACATACTCTGGGTAATCTTCATTTACATCGGTGCAACAACCGTGCTTGAAAACGTCTGGACATTCTCGGACATGATGAACGGTCTGATGGCCATACCGAACCTGCTCGGACTTGTAGTGCTATACACAGTTATCAGGAAGTACACCAAAGAATTTATAGCTGCCAATCCATAACGTCCTTTCTTTTCTTTTTCCGTTCTATCATTTCTGGAGGTGAATTGAATGGTTTCTGAGTATCCAAAACTGGTTACAACCCCTCCGGGGCCAAAAGCAAGGGCGCTCATTGAGCGTGAGAAAAGGGTCGTTTCTCAGGGGCTTGGTGTTAAGCTCTTTCCCGTTGTTCCTGAAAGGGGCTACGGTGCTCTGATTGAAGATGTTGATGGTAATGTCTTCATAGACTTTCTTGCTGGAGCCGCTGCAGCTTCTACGGGTTACGCCCACCCGAGGCTCGTGAAGGAAGTTCAGGAGCAGGTTGCAAAGATACAGCACTCCATGATAGGCTACACCTACAGCAAGAGGGCTATAGAGGTTGCCGAAATTCTGGCTGAAAAGGCCCCCATAAAGGACGCTAAGGTTCTTTTTGGACTCAGCGGAAGCGATGCCATGGATTTGACCATGAAAGTGGCCCGCTTTGCAACGAGGAAGCCGTGGTTCATAGCGTTCATTGGAGCATATCACGGCCAGACCTACGGGGCAACCTCAATAGCGGCCTTCCAGAGCTCCCAGAAGAGGGGATTCTCCCCGCTCGTGCCGAACGTCGTCTGGGTTCCCTATCCGAATCCCTACCGCAATATCTGGGGAATCAACGGCTATGATGAGCCCGGTGAGCTGATAAACCGCTTTCTGGACTATCTCGAAAACCACATACTTGCCCACGTCGTTCCCCCGGATGAAGTCAGCGTCTTAATAGCAGAGCCGATTCAGGGCGATGCAGGGATTGTTGTCCCGCCCGAGGACTTTTTCACCGAGCTGAAAAAGACCCTCGATGAGCATGAAATTCTGCTGGCGATGGATGAAGTTCAGACCGGAATAGGAAGGACGGGTAAATGGTTTGCAAGTGAATGGTTCAGAGTTGAACCAGACTTCCTGGCCTTTGGGAAGGGCGTCGCAAGCGGCATGGGGCTCAGCGGGGTTATAGGAAGGAGTGAGCTCATGGACATGACGAGCGGATCGGCGCTACTGACGCCGGCGGCAAATCCCGTGATTTCGGCAGCCGCCCACGCGACGCTGAAGATAATTGAGGAGGAGAACATCCTTGAGAACGTCCGGAAGGTCGGGTCATTCATAATGAAGCGCCTGAAGGAGATGCAGGAGGAGTATGAGGTTATAGGGGACGTCAGAGGTAAAGGGCTGATGATAGGCGCTGAGATAGTCAAACCTGATGGAAAGCCCGACCCTGAGCTGACAGGAAAGATATGCTGGCGCGCCTTTGAGCTCGGCCTCATTCTGCCGAGCTACGGCATGTTTGGAAACGTAATCAGGATAACGCCACCGCTCGTAATCACACAGGAGCTTGCCGAGAAGGGGCTTGAAATAATGGAGCAGGCTTTGAAGGACGCCCTCGCCGGAAAGGTGAAGCACAGAACGGTTACATGGCACTGATGAAATTCCCTTCATGATTTATTTTTTAAACCCTTCTTCCGAATTTTTTCAGGTGGTAAAATGGGCTTCAGGGAATTTCTTGAAGAATGGCGCAGGAGATGTCCCTTCATCCGGGCGGTGGAAAAGTGGCGCTTTGAGAGGCGGAAGAACAAGTTTGAACTCGAAATTAAAAGGAAAAACAACTAAAGTCATGGGTTTTGGGAATATGCTATGGCAAACTTAACACCCACAAATAGAGGTGTTATTAAGAAAAGAGCGGCATTTTTAAGCTGAGCATTCAGGAGGTAGTAAAATTCAATTCCGAGAGACAGCAAAAGCAAGAGCAAAAACATTCCGTAAATTACTACCTTCTTAACGCCGTAGAGATGCAGACCAAAGAGGAAAAAAGCTGAGAAGAGGATTGGATTAATTGGAATTGGCGGATAAAATCCTGAATATAGTAGAGTTGCCATTATCCCCACCACCCCAAATAAAATATAGAGGAGGGCGAGGATTTTTCTGTTCATGTACTCCTACCTCCATGCTTCAACTTTTCCCAAATAAGGGATAATCCCCCTGCTATAATTGCTACTCCTCCATAGTATTTGAGATAAACAGAACGGACACCGGTTAAATAACCCAGAGAAATAAGAGCAACACCAAGCAGGAGAATAAGGTGTTTAAGGCCCCTCATCGTCCGCACCCCCTCAATGTCCCGGAGACCGAAAACCTCTCCAGATATAAAGGAGATAAACAAAAAAGTTCAGCCCCACAGCCAGCGCTCAGCGGCCGAGCATGCCCCTGACTTCCTCCACAACTTTCTCAGCCGGAACCAGTCTCTGCTCTCCGGTCGCCATGTCCCTGACGGTAACCCTCCCCTCAGCGAGGTCTTTCTTCCCGATGATGACCACGATGGGTATCCCAAACCTGTTGGCGTAGTCCAGAGCCTTTCTGAGCTTCCTTCCCTGAATGTCATAGTCGGCCTTCATTCCGGCTCTTCTCAGCATCCGGGTTACTTCAGCCGCCTTCTTCCGGATTTCGAGTTCCCTTCCAATATAAACGACAAAAACATCGGGTCTCAGTTCGAACTCAGGCAGGAGACCCCTGCTCTCCAGTATGGGAATGAGCCTCTCGATGCCTATCGCAAAACCCGTCGCAGGCGTTGGTTTTCCCCCAAACACCTCTATGAGGTTGTCATACCTCCCGCCGCCGCCTATCGAGCCTATTCCAAGCTCATTCGGAGCTATCGCTTCAAAGACTATGCTCGTGTAGTAGTCAAAGCCCCTCGCAATTCCAAGGTCTATAAGGGCGTAATCGCGAACCCCGTAGGCTTCGAGGAGCTCAAAAAGCTCTTCAATCTTCTTCAGTTCTTCAGCGGCACTCTCACTCTTGAAAAGCTCCCTCGCCTTCGGAAGGACTTCGTCGGGAGCTCCTTTGAGTTCGATTAGGGAGAGAACCTTCTCAACATCGTCTCTCTTCAGGCCGAAGTCCATGAGGGCTTCAACGAACTCCTCCTCCGCGAGCTTGTCCTTCTTGTCTATGAGGCGCATCAGTCCTATGTCATCTTCAACACCCAGCATTCTGGCAAATTCATCGAGAAGAACCCTATCCCCTATATTAACGGTAAAGTCCTTCAGGCCTGTGGCGAGGTAGCTCTCTATCATCAGGGCTATGACCTCAGCATCGGCCTCTATGCCGGGGGAGCCTATCAACTCAACTCCCGCCTGCCAGAACTCCCTCAGGCGGCCGCTCTGCGGCTCTTCATAGCGGAACATGTTGGTGATGTAATACCATTTTACCGGCTTCGGTGCATTCTGGAACTGGCTGACAAACAGTCGGGCAACGCTTGAAGTAAGGTCTGGCCTCAGAGAGACATCCCTGCCCCCTTTGTCCTTAAATGCATAGAGCTGCCTGACGACCTCCTCACCGCTCCTGAGCTGGAAGAGCCTTGTGTATTCAAAGGTTGGTGTGAGAATCTCATTAAAGGCATACCTCTCGAAGACCTCCCGGATCCTGTCAAAGACATACCTCCTCTTTGCCATCTGCTCGGGAAGCAGATCCCTCGTTCCTTTAACTCTCTCAATCTTTGTCATTCTCTCCACCTAAGCTTAAAAGAGATGGGTGGTTTATAGGTTTTCCGCTGGGATTATTGAACCATGGACAGATATATTCCGACGACTCCCTGAACCATCATCTGGGCGCCGATTGCCATTGTGAAGAGGCCTATTATCCTGATGAAAACACCGAGGGTCGTCTTTTTGACATTCTTCAATGCATACAGGGCTACTCCCATCAGAAGGGCTGTCAGGAGAATTGCTATGAGGATTGCCGCCGTTGAAACTGCCATGCCGTATTCCGCCGTCAGCGTTATTGCGGTTGTTATCGCAGCAGGCCCGGCTATAAGGGGTGTGGCGACAGGGACTGCGGCCAGAGCGAGGATGTTCTTCTCCTTTTTCAGTGTGACCATTCCACCGCCTTCCAGCGCCTCAAGACCTATTTTGAACAGCACGAAGCCGCCTGCAACGCGGAGGGCGTTCAAATCTATGTGGAAAATCTCCTGAAGGATTATCTTCCCTGTGAGCGCGAAGAGAACGAGGAGGATGAAGCCTATCAGGTTTGCCCGAATTATGAGGGTTTTTATGTCATCTATATGGAAGTCCTCCTTCAGCAGGCTAACCAAGAGTATTTTGTCACTTGGGTCTATCATGATGAGCATGAGCAGGGCTGAGCTGAGTATCTCCTCCATCATCAGTTTCAGAAAGGAGGGGGATTTAATAAACTTATGGAACAGTCCTTGAGTAGAGCCACTTCAGAAGGGGCGGGGTCACCATGGTTGTTGTGAACACCATCAGGATGGCCACCGTAAGGGCGTCTGCACCTATGGCGCCGCTGGCCATCGCCACAGCGAGCATTGCAAGCTCGACACCCATCCTCGGTATCATCCCAACCCCTATTCTGAGAGATCCCGCCCTGTCAAAGCCGGATATGCTCGCACCGAGTCCGCAGCCGAGGATTTTGCTCGCTATCGCACCCACGGTGTAGAGAAGTGCAAACAGGCCTGCATGGATGATGTAGCCAAGCTCAATTCTCATACCCACCTCAACGAAAAAGAGGGGTATGAAGAGGGAGTAGCCGATGACGTTCATGTGATCGAAAATCTGCTTCTTCTGGTGGCTCTGAGCGAGGGCAAGTCCCACGAGGTATGCCCCGAGAATGGAAGCGAGGTTCAGGTGCTCGGCAAGATACGCAAAGAATATCAGGAACACGAGGGCAAATGCCGTGGTTGCCTCGGGGAGGTCTATTCTGGATATCCTCCTGAATGTGGTTTCAGCCAGTTTGGGACCAAAATAAAGGAACACAAAGAGAAATCCGCTAACCTCAAGGAGAATCTCTGTTATGGCCCTGTATTCAACGTTTCCTCCCCTCACAATGGAGAGGGCTATCGTCAGAATGAGAATGCCCAGAACATCGTCAACAACTGCCGCGGCCAGAATAGTCATCCCCTCCCTCGTGCTCAGCTTCCTCATCTCCATGAGAACCTTGACCGTTATGCTGACGCTCGTCGGGGTCATTATGGCCCCATAGAGAACAGCCTCGTGGATTTCAACGAAGGGATAGGCTATCAGAAAACCGGTCAGAAATGCCGCGGCAACACCGGTGCCGGCAACTATCAGGCTCGGCCTGCCGACCTTCTTGAACTCCTCGATGTCGCTCTCAAGACCAGCAAGAAAGAGCAGGAGGAGAACGCCGAGGTTTGAGAACTCCTGGATAATCGGGTTTGTCTTGAAGAAGATTCCTATGAGGAGGCCGCCTATTATCTGGCCCATCACAACTGGCTGACCGGCTTTTTCGAATAAATACCCCAATAGCTTGGCTGTGGCCAGCATGAATGCAATGAGGAGGAGTATCTCCATGTCACTCCCTCGAAAAAGCCCATTTAAGGAGGAATGGCGTTACAAGCGTCGTTATAACAACCATGGTGACGGGAATAGAAAAGACTCCCCTGTCGAAGACCCCTTCATTGAGGGCAACGTTGGCCATGATAAGGGCAACCTCCATTCTGGGTATCATGCCCACTCCGACCTGAAGGGCCTCAACGGGCTTGAAGCGGGATATAAGCGCGCCAGTACCGCAGCCGAAAACCTTCCCGAACACGGCCAGAAGGGAATACACCAGAGCAAACATGCCAGCATGCTCAAGGATGTGGATATCGGTTTCTATACCTATGCTCACAAGAAAAACAGGTATGAAAAGGGAATAGCCTATTGTGAGGGTCTTGTCCGTGACCTTTCTAGCTTCAGTGCTTCCCGCTATTATCAGCCCAGCGAGATATGCCCCGGTAATGCCCGCTATCTGGAACTGCTCTGCGAGGTATGCAAAAACAAGCATTATCGCTATTGCCGTCGCCGTAACGGTCTCGGGAAGGGTTATTTTCTCCGAGGCCTTCAGGGCCTCTTTGACAGCGGGCGTTCCGAGAAGGAGGCCGAGGACAAAGAAGACGGCAATTTCACCGAGGATTATCAGCAGATCCTCAGCATAGACGCTCCCCTTTGTGTTCAGGCCGACCAGAATTGTGAGGATGACAATGCCCAGAACATCATCAACAACGGCAGCAGCCAGAATCGTCGTGCCCACCCTGCTCCTGAGCCTCTTCATCTCCATCAGAATGCTCGTGGTCAGGCCAACGCTTGTCGCTGTCAGAACTCCACCGAGAAAGAGGGACTGCACCTTCGGATATCCCCAAGCCATTGCACTCACGTATCCCAGCGTGAAGGGGGTTAAAACACCCAGAACGGCCACCATGAAAGCCGGCACGCCCACATGCTTGAACTCCTCAACATCCGTCTCAAGGCCGGCCAGAAAGAGGAGCATGACAACGCCGAGGTCTGCTATCAGCTTGACCCCCTCATCAAAGGCCACAACATCGAGGAGGGAAGGCCCAATAACCATTCCCCCGACGAGCTGACCGAGGGCCGCGGGGAAGCCTAAACGAACGGTTAGATACCCGAACAGCTTAGCAACTACCAGTATCAGTGCAAGCTCAAGGAAGACGTCCATCGCTACCATCCCGGGGCTAGAGCTATCCAGATACCACCCTAATCAGACGGATAATGTCCTTCACCTCCAGAACACCGTGAACCCTTTTCTCCCCATCAATCACAGGAAGATGGTGTTTCCCTGTTTCTGTCATTATCTTTATGGCCTTGCCAAGGTTATCATCCACATGAATTGTTATAGGCCTCCTCACCATTATGTCCTCCACACGGGATGCCCGTGAGAGAGAGTATTTTTTTAGCAGTCCAATGCCGACTATGGAATACCTCCTCGGTGGTTCAAAGAGGTGGAGTATGTCCTTCATCGTTATGAAGCCTATGAGCCTGCCCTCTTCATCAACTACAACAACAGAACTCTCCTCCCCTCTCAGCTCGTGGACAACTTTAACAAGAGAATCTGAGGGATGCAGTGTCAAAAAGTCCCTGTCCATAACCATCCTGACGGGAACCTTGGAGATATACCTGATGTTATAACTCAGCTCCTCCCTTCGTCTGATCCGAACCAGATGCCTCTTTCCCACTATAATGGACATTTTTTTGGTTTTATTATCCTTACCTTTGGAGGGAATCATGAGCATCACTAAGGTAAATTACCCACAGGAATGTTTAAATCTTTCGGGGCAGGAAAATCTTTTTTACATCTATCTGTAGATTTCTACCCTGATTTACACAGGAATGAACAAAAACATTTAAATACCATAGGGCTTAGACTTTGATAAGGGAAATATGGTTTCTGAGAAAAAGGTGCATGTTCTCATAATTGGAGCCGGCCCTGCTGGTTTGTTTGCCGCCTATGAGCTTGCAGAAAAGAGCAATTTTCAGATTCTGGTTGTTGATGAAGGTGGAGATATAGACCAGCGTGTGTGCCCGATGTATGAACTCGGCTACTGCATTGCCTGCAAGCCATGCCACATAATGAGCGGTATAGGTGGGGCAGGAGGACTGAGTGACGGAACGATAAACCTCAGACCAGACATAGGAGGCAACCTGACGGATTTAACGCAGGACGAAAACTATTCGTGGCAGCTCGTCTGGGAAGTTGACAGGATTTTCCTGAGGCATGGAGCACCGAACAACCTCTTCAAGGGGAATCCGGAGCAGATAAGGGAGTGGGAGAGAAAGGCCGCTCAAGCAGGGGTGAAGTTCATCCCCATAATCCAGAGACACATAGGCTCTGATCACACGCCTGAGGTCATTGGAAGCATAAAGAAGCATCTTGAAAACAAAGGAGTTAAATTTCTCCTCTGGACAAAGGTGCTGGAGTTCAGGAAGGGTGAAGCTGTGCTGAAGAGGGGAAAGGACGTTTTTACTATTACGGCAAAGTATATCATAGTAGCTCCCGGAAGGGGCGGGGCCGACTGGTTCCATGATGTGGCCAAGAAAATTGGGCTTAAAGCCAGACACGGGCCAATTGATGTGGGCGTGCGCGTTGAGGTTCCGGCGATAGTGATGGAGCCTATAACGAGCATAAACCACGACCCCAAGTTCCACATATACACGGACACCTACGACGACTTCGTGAGGACGTTCTGCACAAATCCGAACGGCTTCGTGGTTGAGGAGCGCTATGACGGCTACGTCGGGGTCAACGGACACTCCATGAGGGACAGAAAGAGCAACAACACGAACTTTGCATTTCTGAGCAGGATTGAGCTCACAGAGCCTGTTGAAGACACGACAGCATA
>WAPO01000132.1 GCA_015520705.1 Thermococcus sp.
AGGAGGGCTACGCTCCAAGGTTCAGGAACATTTTCAGGGCGTTGAGCGTTCCAAACACAACGGTGAGGCTCTTTGGAAAGCCCTCGGCGTATAAGGGAAGGCGTCTTGGCGTTGCCCTTGCTTGGGACAAAGATGTGCAGGAGGCGAAGAGAAAAGCCGAGAAAGTTGCCCACATGATAGAGCTCAAAACGAGGAGCGGGGAGTGGCAGGGTCAGGAGTTCATCAGGAAGAAGCACCTTCTGTAAACCATTTCAAGCAGGTTTTTAATTTTAATACATCATAATTTTCCGGTGAGTGCTATGAGATACAGGTTTGACGCAGAAAGAGTTCAGGAAGAGATATGGAAGGATATCGAGGTTAGAGACAAGGTTGTAATAGATGTAGGTATCGGAGAATCCACAAAAAAACTCATCGAACTCGGTGCCAGGGTCATCTGCGTGGAGAAGAACCTCCAAAAGGTTGAAGAGCACTCCAGTATAAAAGTTCCAATAATGTTATGTGACTTTCTTAACTTCCCTTTCAGAAATAGAGTGGCGGATCTTGTCATTTTCCACTTTACCATCCACGAAATCAACCCGGGGCTACACATGAAAACCCTCCGTCTTGCAGGGGAGGTAGCACCCCAACTTCTCATTGTGGAGCCCGCACCAAGGGGTTCTCCAGTCTATGAAGAATTTTCACGACTCTGGAGGGATGCCATGCATAGCATCGGAGGATTTGAGGACTACATGCCCATGGAATACTGGGAGAACGTCATGAAGCAGGCGGGTTTTGAGGTAATACGCAGAAAAAGCGTGAAGTGGAGGGTTGAGCTCTCCAGAGATCTCCTGCGTGAGATTATAGAGAAGACTGCCAGAGAATGGCTTGGAATGGGTGTAAGCAGTCGTTTTATTGAGGAACTCAGGAAATTTCCGACGAGACATTCAAAAATGAAATGGTCAGATATAAACGTAATCCTCGGGAAGGCTCCTTAACCCCTCATCCTCTCCCTGTACTCCTCAAGCTTTTTCTTCAGGCTTTCATCCTTCAGCGCCAGAATTTCAATCGCGAGCAGTGCTGCGTTCTTTCCGTTGTCTATCCCCACAGCAGCGACAGGCACACCCGGCGGCATCTGAGCTATGCTCAAGAGAGAATCCAAGCCGCCGAGTTTGGCCGAGACCGGGACTCCTATCACGGGCTTTGTAGTGTGGGATGCTATAACCCCCGGTAGAGCGGCACTCAAGCCCGCTATGGCTATAAAAACGTCGTAGTCTTTCCCTGCAAGCTCTTCAACTTTCCCCGGGTTCCTGTGAGCGGAGGCAACCTCAACGTCGTAATCAACATCGAACTCGTCGAAGACTGCCGTAACCTTTTCAGCTACCTGCGAATCGCTCTTGCTCCCCATAACGACCAGAACCCTCATGTAATTCACCAAAATCTTTTCACGCCCTCACCTTATAACCTTTGCCATTTTAATGTAGAAACAAAGCTTAAAAGTCTGTAATTTTAACATCTAAATGGTGAAGCTTATGAAGATCCTACTCGTTGGAGGTGGCGGAAGGGAGCACGCCATAGGGGAGGCCCTTGTGAAGGCCGGGGCCGAGCTATACGTCGTTTCAAGGCACAGGAATCCGGGCCTTTTACGGTTTGCAGGGGAGTATGGTATCGCAAAGGAAACTGACGTTGGAAAGGTTCTTGAGTTTGCCTTGAATTGGGGTGTTGACCTTGCTTTTATCGGGCCTGAGGCGCCTCTCGATGCTGGAGTTGTGGATGTCCTCTGGGAGGGAGGCATCCCGGCCATCGGGCCGAGTAAAGATGCCGCCAAGCTCGAAACTGACAAGGCCTTTGCCAGGGCTTTCATGGAGAGGAACAGGATCCCCGGGAGAAAACTCTTCCAGGTTTTTGATGATCCATCGAGAATGCGTGCATGGATAGACGATTTCGGAGGGCCCGTCGTCGTAAAACCCCTTGGCCTCACCGGTGGGAAGGGTGTTAAGGTCGTCGGCTACCAGTTAAGGGACAACGGGGAGGCGAAGGCCTACGCGGAGGAGCTTATAGAGAGGGACGGGAAGGTTCTGGTCGAAGAACGCACCGATGGAGTTGAGTTCACTTTCCAGGTCTTCAGCGACGGAAGAAAAGCAGTTCCTATGCCACTTGTCCAGGATTATCCTCACGCCTACGAGGGTGATGAGGGGCCAATAACCGGTGGCATGGGCAGCTATTCCTGCGCAGGTCATTTACTTCCCTTCATCACAAGGAAGGATTATGAAAGGGCCTTTGAAACCCTCAAAGCAACCATCAGGGCAATGAGAAAGGAAGGAACACCCTACAGGGGTATCCTCTACGGCCAGTTCATGCTCGGTAAAGACGGTCCGGTCCTAATCGAATACAACGCCCGCTTCGGCGACCCCGAGGCCATGAATGTCCTTCCCCTCCTGAGAACCCCCCTTACTGAGATAGCAGAGGGGATGGTGGACGGGAACCTCAAGGGTGCGAAGTTCGAGGAGAAGGCCACGGTTGTGAAGTACCTTGCCCCAAAGGGCTATCCGGTTAATCCGCTCAGAGGTACCAGGCTTGAGGTGGATGAGGAAGCCATAGTCGGGGAAGGGGCGAGGCTCTACTACGCCTCGCTCGATGAGAACTTTACAATACTTGGTTCGAGGGCTTTAGCAGTTGTTGGAATAGCCGATTCACTCGAAGAGGCCGAAAGAATAGCCTCCGCTGGAATAAAGCATGTTCACGGGGAGGTCTTCTATCGGCGTGATGTTGGCACGGAGAGAAGCGTTGAGAAAAGAATCCGTGTCATACGGGAATTTAGGAGGGATTTTGAACCCAATCCATGCTGAGGTGATTTGGATGATAAGCAGGGAGGAGATCCTGGGGGTTCTTGAAAAATACGACCCGGATAAGGTTACCATCGGCGTTCTTGGGAGTCATTCCGCCCTCGACATAGCCGACGGGGCAAGGGAGGAGAGTTTACCCGTTCTCATCGTTGCCCAACGGGGCAGGCACAGGACTTACGCCGGGTACTTCAGGATGAGGGAAACCAAGGACGGCCTGACTAAGGGGTTCATCAATGAAGTCATCGTACTTGAGAAGTTCGCTAGGATAATTGAGATCCAGGAGCAGTTGGTGAAAAAGAACGTTATCTTTGTACCCAACCGCTCTTTTGTCGTCTACACGGGAATTGATAAGGTTGAGAACGAGTTCAGGGTCCCGCTTTTCGGGAGCAGAAACCTGCTCCGGAGCGAGGAGCGCAGTGAGGAGAAAAGCTATTACTGGCTACTGGATAAGGCCGGTCTTCCCTACCCAGAGCCAGTAGAACCGGAGGAGATTGATGAGGTGGGTCTTGTCATCGCGAAGCTCCCCCACGCGAAGAAGAGGCTTGAGCGCGGCTTCTTTACGGCCGCTTCCTACAAGGAGTTCAGGGAGAAGGCCGAGAGACTGAAGAAGCTCGGCGTCATTACAGAGGAGGACCTCGCCAGGGCGAGGATAGAGCGTTACATAATCGGCCCGGTCTTCAACTTCGACTTCTTCTACTCGCCGATTGACGGAGAAATAGAGTTGCTCGGCATAGACTGGCGCTTCGAGACCAGTTTAGACGGCCACGTTCGCCTTCCCGCTTCGCAGCAGCTCACCCTACCCGAGCACCAGTTCGAGCCGGAGTACACTGTCACGGGTCACGCTTCCTCCACCCTGAGGGAATCTCTCCTGGAGAAGGTCTTCGACATGGCGGAGAAGTACGTCAAGGCCACTCAGGAGTACTACCCGCCTGGAATAATAGGGCCCTTTACCCTCCAGACGGCCGTTGATAAAGACCTCAACTTCTACATCTACGATGTAGCCCCGAGGACAGGCGGTGGAACGAACATCCACATGGCTATGGGGCATCCATATGGAAACGCACTCTGGAGGATGCCGATGAGCACCGGCAGAAGGGTTGCACTGGAGATAAAGAGGGCTATCGAGCTGGATGAGCTTGAGAAGGTGGTCACATGAAATGGAAAGTCAGGGTAACCGTTCGCCTCAAGGAGGGCCTCAACGATCCCGAGGGGAGGGTCATAGGGAACGCACTCAGGAGCCTCGGCTACACCGTTGAGAACCTCCGGGTTCCAAAGTACTTCGAGTTCGAACTCGAGAGTGATAAGCCGGAGGAAGAGGTCGAGGGAATGTGTAAAAAGCTTCTCGCAAACCCGCTCATCCACGACTACGAGTACAGCATCGAGCCGGTGAGCTGAAATGGTGAAGTTTGCCGTGGTCGTTTTTCCAGGAACCAACTGTGACTTCGAGACTGAGGGGGCGATAAGGAAGGCCGGCGCCCGGGCAGAGCGTGTGTGGTATAAGCGCTCGCTGAAGGACTTCGATGGTGTCGTTCTGCCCGGTGGCTTCAGCTACGCCGACTACCTCAGAGCTGGAGCTATCGCCGCTAGACAGGAGATAATGGAGGAAGTAAATGAGTTCGCCCGCGATGGAAAACCCGTTCTCGGGATATGCAACGGCTTCCAAATCCTTACTGAGGCGGGACTTCTGCCGGGGGCTTTAAGACCCAACAAGGTTCCAAGGTTTCTCTGCAGGTGGGTGTACCTCAAGGTTACCGACAACGAGACACCCTTTACCTCTCTCTACGAGCCTGGAGAAGTGATAAAAATGCCCATAGCACACGCTGAGGGCAACTACTACATCGGGGATCCTTCAGAAGTCAGGGTTGTTTTCCAGTACAGCGATGAGAGTGGCGATATAACGGAGGTGGCGAACCCCAACGGCTCCGTCCTCAACATAGCGGCGGTAGCCAACGAAAAGGGGAACGTCCTTGGAACCATGCCACACCCGGAGAGGGCGAGCGACCGGTTTCTGGGGAGTGAAGATGGGTTGAGGGTTTTCAAGAGCATGGTGGGGTGGGCGAGGAGGTGATTTCTTTATTCTTTACATAACTGCAGGAAGACCTCCTCAAGGGTCACCGGGGCGCTCTGGAGGTCAACTACGTCGTACCTGGAGAGGAGACTTAGAACCTCTCCAAGCTCATCGCTTCTGAAATAAAGCTGGAGGTAGGTGAACCTTCCGTCACTTTGAACTTCGATTTTCTGGATTACGCTTTTGAACTCACCAGCGTTCACCTTCCCCTTAATTTTGGCGATTAGTTTCCTCTCCTCTTTTAGGGCTTGAACTTTCTCAACGAGTTCTCGAGGTTTACCCTCGGCTATTTTTCGCTTGTTGAAGAAGAGTATTCTATCGCAGAGCCTCTCAGCCTCGTTGAGGTTGTGGGTCGTCAGGAGTACCGTTGTTCCCATTTCCCCTGAAAGTTTCAAGATAGCATTCCAAACTTCCCTCCTTGTGAAAATATCAAGATGCACAGTGGGTTCATCCAAGATGAGGACCTCGGGCTGAATGATGAAGGGCAATGCGAGGTAGACCTTTTGCCTCATTCCGGCGGAGAGCTTTTGGTACCACTCGTTTCTTTTTTCATCCAAGTCCAAGAGCTTGAGGGCATAATTCTCTTATCTGCCTCCTGCCCTAAAACACCCCAGAGTTCGGCTATAAACCTCAGGTTCTTCTCCACACTCACCCTCCACTGAAAGAGGCCGAAGAGATCCCTATCTCCACCGAAAATTGTGAAGACTTTGCCCCGGATTTTATCGTGCTCCCGGATTGAGTCGTACCCACTGATGTAAAGGTGGCCCCTCGTTGGAATCACGAGGCCATTGGCGATTTTGCAGAGCGTGGTTTTTCCAGCTCCGTTCGGACCCAAGAGGCCGTATATTTCGCCTTCTTTAACTCTGAAGTTGATGTCAATCAATGCTGGAATCTCCTCCCGCGGTGTTCTGAGAAAGTCCCTAAGGCTCTTCAAGTCGAGCAGGGACTTTATTGGAGGAGGGTAGTACTTGGTCAGATTAACTGCCTCTATCATTCAGACCACCTTGACAACGTATGTTCTCCCTTTTCTTTCACGCCGAATTAATCCCTTGTTTTCGAGGTTTTTTATTGCCCTGCAGGCTTTAGCTCTACCGAACAGCTGGCTCAGTTCGCTTTGTGTTACCTCTCCATTGTCAAGTATTAGATCCAACATCCGCCTCTCCAACTCACCCAGTTCATGGTTATGCAGGCTGTTCATCTCAATCTCCACTCTGAGAAGCAACACAAGTTTCCCGTTTTCATGCTCCTCCCTGAGGATGTGCACCCTCATAAGGCCCACCTCACATCTGGCCCAGCGTTCCCAGCTGTCTGGCCTTGTTAAATCCCCATCTGAACGTGATGTATCCGATGAGGAGCATTACGGCCGTGATAACGAGCATGTTCAGCAGGCTTGGGAGGATTTGGGATAAAGAATAACCCCCGCCCATTGTGAGCCTGCCCATTTGAAGGATGTACGTCTCGGGATGGATTTTTGATAGAGGTTGGAGCCAGGAGGGGAGTTTATCGGGAGGAAAGTAGAGCCCGCTGACGAGTTGAGCGCTTATGTTGAAGAACCAGTTTAGGGGATCTTGTCGGGCTTTGGTTGCTATCCTGAAGCCCGCCGAAAAGAGGTCGAGTGCGAAGATTAACAGGATGCCGCTTAGAATGACGACCAGAACGCCGATGTTAAGGTGAATCCTTAAACCGAAAAACAGGATGTACGCGAGTGTTACGATGAACGTCAATCCCAGATTCCAAAGAATTCGCCAGGCGTTGATTCCGATGAAAATGGATGTTAGAGATGCAGGAGAGTTGTAAAGGACCGGGAATATTCTCCCAAGGATGAAGGATGATATGCTTCCCCTCGGTAGGAAGACGAGGTTGTGGATTATTGAACCTATCAAGAGGTAGTCAAGGTAATTCGGCGTGCCGTATTGGGAGATGTTGGCGTTGATTGTTATCAGCTTGGCGAAGATTCCGATGAAGATAATGTTCAGGCCGAGGCCTATGAACTGGAGGAGCAGATCAAAGCGCCTTGAGAAGAATACCTCCTTCTGGATGAAGACGAAGGCTTTGACCGTTCTAACTCCCCGCACTGCTATCATTTGACCACCTAGAGCCAATTAGTGAAATTACTTATAAATATTGCTTTTTTTTGTTCATGAATTGTTTCACTTTATTTATAAATGAATTTCAGTTGTTTATAAATCTGTTACAGTAAAACTTATGGATTGTTGCAGCGAAGGTATTAGTGCAAAAACTTGAAGGAGGTGATAATGGATGGAGTTTTATATTCTAGAAACTGGATCCCGAGAAAGAGTCGCCGGGAATTTCAGCATAATTCCAACACCTGAAGAGGGATGTATAACCTGGGGCTGTAACGATTGTCTTAGCGATTGTGCAACATATTCCTGCGGATGTGACGGCGACTGTGGAACCGACTGCATCTGTAATGGGCTTTGTATATGTGATGGGTTATGTGTGTGTCACTGAATAAAATTCTCTTTATATTTTTCGTTAAATCTGACAGGAGGGATTGAGAATGATATACACTCAATCGAGGTATAATCTTATATTTCCTATTAAAGGCAATAGATATATAATATACAACACTCTAAAGAACTCAATAGTTGTCGCTGATGAAGAAGCAATAAACCTAATTAAAGAGAACAGAATTAATGAACTTCCTCAAGAGTTCTTAGAGAGGGCTCTAAATGCAGGAGTATTGATACCCAATGATTTGGATGAACTGCAAGTTATAAGAACCCAAAGAAAAACTTTCTTGTATCTATCTGGTTCTCATCCTCACATTGGATTAACGCTTCTGACGACATATTCATGTAATTTGAGATGTACTTATTGTTATGAAGGAGAACGTAAAAATCTTGGAGGAATATTAACTCCTGAGAAAATCGAGACAATTTTAAAATTTGTTTTGTCACACAAAACAGAAAAAACTCCTGAATTTTCAGTTCACGTTTCGTTTTATGGAGGAGAACCCCTTTTAAATTGGCATGGCTGTAAATACACACTTCAAAGATTAGATGCATTAAATAACGAGGGAGATATAACCAAATATTTTGCTTCATTCACTACTAATGGAACACTTATTAACAGAGAAGTTATAGAATATGTCAACAATTATAACATTACATCTATGCAAATAACCCTCGATGGACCAAAGGACATCCACGATAAAAAAAGAATCTCAGCTTCAGGGAGAGGTACTTTTGATAAAATAATAGAGAATATGTTGTTATTGAAGGAAAATGTAAAAAAGAAGACTTTCTATTTAAATCTACGCATAAATATTGATAAAACTAACTATCAAAGAATTCCTGAGTTATTAGATTACCTAAAAGATATTGGATTGAGCGGGATTAATATTTCCTTTGGAATTGTTAGGGGAAATATCCCATTTTCATGTAACTTTCATAATACTCTCTTCGTTGGCAGTGACTTATCCAAAGTACTTCCAATGCTCTGGGAAGCAGCAACTGAGAGAGGATTTAAAGTTCAGACCCGACCAAATGCTCGCCATGTATATTGTATGTATGAAAAATTTCACTCCTACTTAATTGATCCAAATCTCAATGTTTATCCTTGTTGGGAAATGGCGGGGATAGAAAAATACAGAATAGGGAAAATATCAGACAATGGAAAATTCAAAGCTAATCCATTCTATTATACGGCAAAAGGGCGCGACCCTACAGTTTTTAAAGAGTGTAAAGATTGTGTGTTCTTACCAATTTGTATGGGTGGGTGTGTTATGGAATCAATACGCCGAAACGGACATCCGAATGGTCCAGGATGTGATATAAGCAGATACATTTGGAAGCAGGGATTGGAATTCTATTTAAAAAGAAAATACCCCCAATTATTTAAAAACGAGAGTCTAAGCTCAAACATAATGCTGGATTTCAAAATACCCGAGAGGCGAAATAAGAATGCCCAAGGTTAAACCTTTGGTGGTGCTGTTGTCCCTGCTAGTACTCCTTTTCGCATACTACTTAACTCAGTCACATGTTCCTCCAAAGCCAGACTTCCAGCTCAACATCTCCCCGATTTCCGAGTGTTCTGGCAACGTCTGCGTCGAGGTGAGTCCCTATATCGAGCTGACGAATGTTGTTTTCCACCTTGCGGGTTGGAACTCCGGCAACATTACTCCCTACTCTCAAGAAGTTGGGTCTTACTTTTCCCCCTACGGGAACCACAGGGCAGTGCTCCTGGCTAAAAAAGCCCTGAGGGAGGGTTTGGAGTACGATGCAATTCCAAAGTTCGCGCTGGAACTGAACTCCACGGAGTGGAGTTCTTATCTCGTGAGAAGGGTTCGCGGGAACGAAAAGCTCCTCAACGAACTCGCTATAGCGTTAAAGGATTTCGCCCGAGAATCGAACTTTTCGGCCTTCTACGAGAACCACAGCGGGTTTTACAGGGAGCAGATAAGGCTCTTTTTTAAGGAGAACTCCGGTATTTTCAACCTTCCTCACTTCGAGGAGAAGTTCTTTGGAGAAAATAGGAAACGCTGGGTTTTCGTTCTCCAGCCCCTTGAAGCATACTACAGCTACAGCAGTTGGATGAACAACACCGTTTACGCCTTTATCGGAATCTGTTCGACGTTTAATGGGACTCAATCATACTGCAGTGCTTCTGCCCACGAGCTTGCCCATAGCTTCGTTAATCCTGCGGTGGACAGACATTATAGGGAGCTCAAAGAGTACAAGAAAATGTTCTCACCGGTAAAAGAGGTTATGACTTCCATGGGGTACTCCAGCTGGAAGACCTACCTCGACGAGACCTTTGTGAGGGCGTTTGAGGCGTATTACATACTTGAAACGCAGGGAAACCAGAGCGCTGAAAGGTTCATAAAGAGTCAGGAAGCCCTCGGCTTCTACCTCGTTGGGAGGGTTTACCGGGCTTACCTAACGGACTACCTGCCGAACGGGGAAAAGTATCAAACCTTCGAGAGCTTCATGCCCGAACTCGCAAGACTAATGGGAGGCTGGTACAGGGAGGGCTTCTGGAGGAACGTTTCACCGGAACCAACAATCAGAATGACCTTCATGGCGTTTAAAACGAAGGGTGTTAAGATATATTCTCCAAACCTCTCAGAGAGCACGTACGTGAGAAGCTACGTTGAGATGCTTAAAAAGGCAGGCTTTAAGGTGACGTTCACGAACAGACTCGAAAGCGGCAACCTCATTGTCATTGCATTGCTGAACTCTCCCATCGTCCGGGAGCTCAACAGGTACGTGGAGATAAGGAATAACTCCGTCGTTCTCGATGGGGTTGAGTACTCCAGGGGAGTTTTCCTCGTTGAAGCTCTTAGGAATCCGGAGGGAGGAGGATTCGTCCTTTTAATGGCGGGGACATCAGATGTATTCAGGAGAAAACCCTCCAAGGGGGGTGATGAGACACTTCTTAACTACCATTACTTCGTGTACATTACGGAACTCAAAAGAGCGGTCGCGTTTGAATAGATGCAACCTCTGGGGGGGATTTATTGAGTAAGATTGATTTCATAAAGAGTTACCGGAAGTTGTCAACCCCAGGTTATAAAAAATCTTAAAAACAATATTGTGGACAAATACCTCGAAGTCCGATGTGTTATCTATGTTGATAGGGGTGAAAACGATGGACTCCCTCATCCTCGCCCTAGTAGGTGTACTTGCGGCAGTTGCAGTTTTTGCCCTTGCAATTTCGCAGACAAAAACCACAGTCGAAGTCAGAGAAAACGAGCTTATCTTCAGATCTCCCTTTTCAACAAAGAAATACCGGATACTTGAGGTACTCGAAAACGACGCCCCTGTGAGTTCCGTGATCAAGTACAGGATTTCAGGCATCAGCCTCCCTTCAAGGAAGATCGGCAAGTTCAATACTAAGTACGGAACGGCCAAGGTGTACTGCGCCACACCATACTGCACCGTGTTAAAGACCGATCGGGGAATAGTGGTTGTGGACAGCGCCCTCCTGGAGGGAACAGAATGAGACCCGAGATGAAGGCTCTAGTCGAAAAAGAGTGGTGGGGATTAAGGGACAATTACTCCCAACTTTTTTCTGGGATTGGGATGATTATATTCATAACTGCGCTGTCGGTTCTCGTTCCTCCAACCCCCCAGAGTTCGTATGCCGTTTATCATCAGATCACTTCTAACCCAGAACTGTTCGGAGTATCCGGGGAAATCGTGAGGTCATTAGGCAGGTGGGTATTCAATTTCGGGGCCATGGTAGCTCAGATACCTGTGGTTTTTGGCATAACAATATACATAGTCATTTATTCATACCTAGCGAACTCAATCCTTTCCGAGAAAACAAATAGAACGATAGAGGTTCTCTTCTCAACGTCCCTTCATGAAAGCGAAATAATTGCTTCGAAGATGATAATGGGAGCATTTCTTGGAATTGGACTCGTAATCCTTGCTTTTTTGATAAACACCATGGGCATAGAAGCTGGTTTTCATCACTATGCCGGAACATGGTGGATGCCAACCAGAAGCTATCTGTTCCTCATGGTACTCTTTTCTGGGGCCTTCTCTGCCCTCGCATTCCCCGTTGCGTTAGTGGTTGGAATGAGAGGATCCAAGGTTTTGATGGCCTCAGGCACGTTTGTAGTGTTCATCCCAATAGGGGTCCTAATATTTGCATCGAGGTTTTCGGCAACTGATTATGTCAGAACGATGCTCCTAATAGCGATTGCGGGTGCTGGCTTGGCTGTACTCCTTACACTGCTCTCAAGAAGAATAATAAACAGGCTGGCGTTCATAACGAACTGAGGGGATTTGCATGCTTGAGGTAATAAACGTGAGTGCAGGTTATGGCAGAGGGGACGTTATCCATGATATCTCATTCACCGCAGTTCGAGGTGAGATCTACTTACTACTGGGCACGAACGGGGCGGGGAAGACGACAACCTTCAGGGTTGTTACGGGGATACTACCCCTCTCCAGCGGCAGGGTGGTGATTGAAGGAGTAGACTTATGGAAGAAACCTGAGAAGGCCAAGATGATGGTAGGATACCTGCCAGAAGGTGAAAGGGTTTATCCCAATCTGAGCGTCTACAAAAACCTCCTGTTCTTCTCCCGCATCTATGGCGTTCCCGAAGGGCAGATTAATGAGCTCCTCAAGGAGTTCGGGCTGTATGAGCACAGGGACAAAAAAGCCGGGGAACTGAGCAGAGGTTTGAGGAAAAGGCTTGCCCTTGCGAGGGCTCTCCTACATGATCCCGAGGTACTCGTCCTAGACGAACCCTTCAGCAACCTCGACGTGCCGAGCGTAATGGAGCTGAGGGAGAGGATTATTGAAATGCTGAAGGAGGAAAAGATCGTGCTCTTCTCAACCCATATTTTGAGTGAGCTTCAGCACTTTGAAGGAGTGAACTGCAGAGTGGGTATAATACGGGACGGGAAGCTCATTTTGGAAGAAAAGCTTGAGAACCTCATATCACTCCTCAGAAGTGTTGAGGTTGTCCTTACCGTGACTAATAAAGCACTGGCCCTTCGGGTTCTGAAGGAGAAAGGATACAACACCCGGGCTGAGGGCAGGAACATCGTTGTCAGCGTCTCCAGCTACGCATCTGAAGTGCCCGAGATAACGAGTATTCTCGCCGAGAACGGTGTTGGACTTCTGCAGGTGAGACCGAAGGAAGTTCCCCTTGAAAAACTGTTCATGGAGCTCTCCAGGGGTAATAGGACACATCGCCGAAAGCACTCCACCACCTGAAACCAATTAGTGAAATTACTTATAAATTGTGGTGAGTACCATGAAAGTTAATAAATATATTTTAAGACTAAACCTCGAAAAGGATAAGATACTCCTAGTAAACTTACTGACCCAGAAGGTTTTATTATGCGATAGTGAACTCGTTGATATTTTATACAACCAGCTCCGTGAGGATGATATAAAAATTAATGATCCGTCAGTTTTAGAATTGTTAAAGCAGTCTGATATCTTAGTATCCTTTGATGAAGACCAATATCTAAAGAGATTAGTTAAGGAGCAACGAGATGACAATGACAATTTTAAGTTCCATGGGTTTGAGTTTGTTCTAAACTGGGAATGTAATTTTGCATGTAATTTTTGCATCCAAAAAAAGAAATGGGACGATAACAGCTCAATTTCCTTGGAGAAACTTGACAGAGCTATTTTATTTGTTGAGAAATATGGCAAAATGCCACCATATGTAACAATTAGCGGTGGAGAACCATTATTACCTAGAAACTTTAGTGTAGTCAAGACATTGCTTGAATACCTCGCAGAAAGAAATGGAAAGTTAGCTGTAACCACAAACGGATTTACTCTCCAAATGTACATTCCTCTCTTTGAACAGTATCATTCGATTATTGACACTATACGGATAAGTATCACAGGCCCCCCTGAAATTCATAATCGAATGAGAATTCATAAAATGGGCATGCCTACATTTGATATTGTGTTTAATAATCTCAAAAAAACTTTAGATACAAAGCTTTGTTCAAAAATTAAGATTTTAACTCATTTTAATAATAAAAATATCATTTACCTAGATGCATGGATTAAACTATTGAAAAAAGAGGGACTTCTGGGAACAATACCAATAACATTCTCAATTTTAGAAAATGGGGGAACGTATTCATCTACAACTTTACATGAATTCAAAAAAAGGGAGCAATTGTCGCAGAAACTTGTAGAATATTTTTTAGATAATCTCTGGGTGCTGAAATATATAAATGTTGATAATGGAAGGGGAGATTTTCAGATAGTTAAGGACATCATTTTGAATGGAAAACTTCCGGATATACGAATGTATCATTGCAATGGACTTGCAGGCAGGGCAGCAGTAATGTCACCTGATGGGGGGGTGTACCCTTGTGTAATAGCCGCTAGGGAAGGGATATTCAAGATTGGCACATACTCTCCAGAACAGAGGGTTGATGTTAACATGTTAAATAAAGTACGAGAGCGAAACATGATAAGCATGATAAGCGAATGTAAGAATTGTTCGTTGTTACCCATCTGTGTTGGAGGGTGTCCATTTTCGGATCTGTCTCTAGAAGAGCTAAACCGGTTAAAAAATGGAAATATCAGTTTAGTGAAATGCAAGAGCTGTATGAATAAAAAGCTTATTGAGGAGGACATATCAAATCTTTTCTACAAATTCAAGATTACTTACACCACAAAGATCTCAAAGGACAATAAGGGAGGGTAGTAGATGCGTAAGCATAAAGGGCTTATTGTATTCTTTATAGTTGGGTTAGTATTGGGAATATTGATAGCACATTGTTATATGTTACCACGAACGTCTATTGCGATTAACAGAGATGCTTCCGACTCCGGGTATAGTCAATCCTTCAATGTTTCCGTTGAGATAAACCCGAACTTGGAGCTGTTTGCGGTGGTTTATATCCTCGCATTCAATGGAAGCGATCCATTTATACTCGCACCCAAAAGTTATGTTGAAAGCGTTCTTTCATACTTTGGCCCCTACAAGAACAGTGAAGCGGTTCAGTACGTGAAAGCTGTTTTTGGCAATTCACCTTACTACTATCGGGACACCCTTATTATGGAATGGAGCAACAGGTTAGTCCAATTAAATTACCTGGCCAACGAAAGTCAAAATAGTCTTGGCTTTGAGTTTAGACTTCTAGCAGAATTTGCCAACGAAAGCAACTTTCTGAAATTTTACGATGCACATAAACGTGAGTATAGAAACGCAATACGAGGCATTCAGGAGAGCAAAGCGTTTAGAACATTTCCAGAACTCCTCAAGAAGCTTTTTGGATACTCTTACAGGGAATACAAGATTGAATACTCCTACTCCCTTAGGATACACGGTCACGCCATGACGACCAATGAAACTGCATATTACATCGGCAGTGTTCCTCAGCCGACGAATGTGGTTAAATCCCGCACTCTTCAGGACCAATTTGAGGAGATTACAATACTACATGAGTTCTCCCATCCCTATGTGGGCAAAGCACTGAGCTCACTCAACTTGAGCAATTTGAGTTATTATGTTAAAACAGCGCAAAATGAGCTTCCACTTCTCGTCATAGCAGATGACTGGCACGTCCGAAATATCGATAACTACATGAACGAACTCTTAACCGAAGGGCTTGCAATATATATGGCTGAGAATCTAAATATTAGCCAGGGAATTATCAAATTCAGACTCCTTCGTGACTTGGTGCTTTTGTATCCCTTGCCATATGTTATTACAGAATACAAAATATTCGCACACAACAATATGACACTTCCCAAGTCCCTCCCCATTTTGATGTCAAAAATGCAGAAAATTGCAACTCCTGATAATGTCAGTGAGTACTATGAACAGAAAGTGCCAGTCACATGGTATGGAACCATCAATCATGTTGTGATGACTGGGAAAGTTATCATAGTGTACGGAGAAGGCTACGAGACCCTGGCACTGCAACTAAAAAGCTCGCTAGAAAGAACACTTGAAGATGAAGGAGTGTATAATATCCAGATAGGGGTAACCAACCCAGATAACATCACTGCATCTCAACTAAAGGAGGATTTGATCCTGGTAGGGACTCCTGCCGACAATAGCATCCTTAAAAAGCTGAATGGGCTCATGCCTTTTAGGGTTGCTTCCCATGGAGATGGTTGGAGCATTACCGAAAACCATGGGGTTGTTGAAGATTTATATTCCTTCAACATGAGTACGCTATCAGAGATACATTCAAACTCAAAGATACTCTGCAATAACGGCGGGTGGATTATTGAAGTGCTCAGGAATCCATGGGAAATGGAGAATTTTATCACTGTATTCATCCCCTTTGACTCCAAGTCAGAGAACCCATTTCTCAGGTACCTCGGGCTTCCAAGCAGTTATATCCTGTATTGCAACGGGGAATATATAGAGGGATTCTATACACAAAGGAGGTGAGATAGTGCGAATATCACATTTTTTGAATGTATCAAAATTAGCAAATAATGAATATTTTCTGTTAAGGCCCAGTTCACGCCCTCTAATAGTTGATAAAGACGTTGTTGAAGCTATTAGGAATTTGAATAGTGCTCCTCAAAACATTATAGAAACCCTATGGAAGGAAGGTGTCCTAATAAACTTGAATCCTGAAGAAGAAATTGCTTTATTTTACAACTTTTTAGAAGAAGGTAATACACAGACAAAAGGAAGATACAGTATCGCAATAACATACGACTGCAATTTTGTTTGTACTTACTGCTACGAAAGAAGAATACGCAGTGAAGGCACGGTTAAAGTTAACAAGGAAATGATTGATAGATTCTATGAAATCTCGGTGAGGGAGAAAGAGAAGATAATAGAACGCATTGGAATTACTGGCGGAGAGCCTCTAATGTGTGGAAATGCTGAAATTTTAGAATACTTCTTACGAGAGGGAAAAAGAAAGGGGTTTAGCTTTGATATTATTACAAATGGCTATGAGCTAATTGAATTCGTAGACATGTTAAAGAAAAACAACGTAAAAATTGTAAAGGTAACGTTAGATGGTCCCAAAGAAGTCCACGACAAAAGAAGGATTCACAGGAAAGATGGGGGTACGTATGATAAGATTTTAGATGGGATTAAAGAAGCTCAAGCTAATGGGATTAAAGTAACGATATTCGTGAATGTGGATGACCAGAATATCAACTACATCCCACAACTCCTTGATGAGCTCAATAAGAATGAGATAAACGCTAAAATCTTATTAAAAAGGGTTAATGAACGTTCAGGATCAAAATATCCCCATACTTTAAATCCAAAGGAGTACTTTGAAAGAGTATTTAAAATAATAAAAGAATACAGACTAAAAGATGTCTCGATCTATGAGTTTGATGTTTTTTATACAAATCTTCTCAATGCTCTCTCATCAGGAACTCAAATTCCCCCAAGGTTAAGATACTGCGGTGGAGTTACTCCAAATGTTCTAATATTCGACCCTAAAGGTGATATCTACCCTTGTGATTATGTTCTGGGGGACAAAAGATTCAGCGTTGGCACCTATTATCCGGAGTTCAAATTAAACGTAAACTACTATCTCTGGAAGAATCGGACGGTAAGCAAGATAAAAGAATGCTTCAACTGCAAACTATCCCTTTTGTGCTCAGGGGGATGCCCTATGGAGGCGTATAAAACTTATGGAACCTTGTATAAACCCTACTGTGAGGAGACTAAATATTTGTTTGAATACATAAAGCTCTGGCTCTCCCTAAGGAGGGATAAGAATGATTAGCCCTTTTGTTGTCAAAATAAATCTCAGCAATGATGAGTATCTGCTGATAAATACCAAAAATGGGTCGATAATAAAAGTTGATAGTGAAGCATTAAACGAGCTTGAGACGGAGAACCCCAAATTAGATGATGGTATTTTATCTATTCTGTGGGAGTTTGGATTTATGACCGACAAAACCGATAACAAAGAGCTCGAGGGATATTTTAACTGGCTCTGGGACAATATTTACTCAAATAACTATCACATTATTGTCGTGACATACACTTGCAATCTTAATTGTTCCTACTGTTACCAAAGGGGCCTGAAAAGGGAAAAAGAGTTAACAAAAGAGCAAGTAGACAAGATTTTCGAGACCATTTTGAAGTTTGATAACGGCGAAGTTGATAATAGAAAAAGTAAAATCCGAAATATCCAGCTCTATGGGGGAGAGCCTCTTCAAAAAAGACTCCATGAGGTAATTGAACGTATTCTTGAGATAGGTTCATCACATAAATATAAATTCATAATTATGACAAATGCCATTGACTTGGGATATTATGTGCCCCTTCTGAAGTCTTATCAGGATTCAATAGCTTTGATACAGACCACAATTGATGGTCCAAAAGAAATTCACGACTCATATAGATATAAGGGAGCATTTGAGAAGACAATTTCAAACATTGAAAAAGTTATTGAGGCAGGATTTAGGGTTGATCTGAGAACTAATGTCAGCAGAGAAAATGTTAAATATTTAGAGGAACTTGCAAGGTTCTATATTGAGAAGGGATGGACGAATAAAGAGAATGTTCGATTCTATTTAGCTCCAGTCAGGGACAAATTTGGCCCCTGCTATTTCAACCCAGATTTGTCTTTCAATGAAATCTTGAATTTATTTAGGAGTGAATTGATAACCAAAGTTTTTAGAATATTCAACGGCCTCTTTGTCAAATTCTATGAGGGGGTCTGGATCCCACAGTTCTATCATTGTCCTGCGCATTACAGACAGATATTTTATGATCCCTATGGCGACTTATACACATGCATGAGTGCTTTAAGAATAAAAGAACTTAGCATTGGAAGATACTACCCAAAGCTTGAATTAAACAAAAATTTTCAACTATACAGAAAAAGATATATCTTCAACATTAAAAGCTGTAGAAACTGCAAATTTGCCCTACTTTGTGGGGGAGGATGTAGCTACAATGCATTTCTAAAAACTGGCAATTTAATCAACCCAGACTGTTATAGTATGGAGATATTAAAAGAGAAATTTTTCAAGCTATTTGACTATCCAGAATTTCTTGAATATTATTTTAAGATGAAACAATAGAAATATGGGTTTAAACCATAATATTGAGCTTTAATGTGGGTGATATCACATGTTCGTCCGCTCCATTTCAGCTGGAGGCAACGTTGAGGAAATCGGCGGAAAAGCCCACCGCCTATCCATCCTAACTAAATACTTCAACGTCCCGGAGGGCTTTGTCGTGACAACAAAGGTCTATGACGTGTGGAGGGATGAAGGCCAGCTTCCAGAGGAAGTCGTTAAGGAAATTCAAGAATACTTCTATTCCCCCTATGTCCTTGAAGGCAAGTTCCCAGTCGTCGTTAGGAGTTCAGCAACGGTGGAGGACAGTGAAAAGGCGAGCTTTGCGGGCGTTTTCGAGAGCGTTACAGGCATTAACTCCTTCGATGGTCTCACTAGGGGAATTGAGGGGGTATTCAAAAGTACAACCTCAACGAGGGTTAGGCGTTATATGGAGAGGAAGAGGATTAATAAAGAACTCAAGATGGCAGTCATCGTTCAGAGGCAGATAATCCCAGAACTTGCGGGAGTACTCTTCACGCGCTCTCCAAACGACCCTCAAAACGCCCTCGTTGAGTTCGTTCAGGGCTCTCCCGAAAAGCTTGTGGGCGGAGAAGTCAGCGGAAGAAGGCTGTTCCTTCCGCGCGATCCTTTCAAGGTTGAGGACCCGCTAATGGAGGAACCCCTCACCGTCGGGCTGGAGGTTGAGGCTCTCTTCGGGAAGCCCCAGGACATCGAGTGGGCCTACGATGGAACCCTCTGGATACTCCAGGCAAGGGGCATAACGACCGGGAGCGTGAAAGTGAAGAATGAAGTCCCCGTTAAGGACTGGTATCCACTCAGGGGAATCCCCGCCAGCCCTGGAAAGGCAAGGGGAAGGGCCTACTTCGTTCTCGACGACCAGCCACCCGAGGAGGCTGAAAGGCTCTTTCCAAAGGGTAGTATTCTGGTGACCTACGTTCTCCACGCGGAGCACTATAACCTCTTTACGAAGGCCTCCGGAATAGTTGCAAAGGTGGACAGTGTGCTCTCCCATCCGGCGATAATCGCGAGGGAACTCGGCATTCCCTGCGTTGTTGGTGTTGAGGTCGAAGCGATACGGGAGGGAGGCGAGGTAATCGTTGATGGGAACGCTGGAATTGTTTACGTTAGGAACCCAAGAAAGGTTCTGAAGAGGGTTGAACTCTGGAAATCAAGCTATGTGGAAGATGAGATTACGAAGGAGCTCAGGGAAGAGTACATGAAGGCACTGGAGGAACTCTCACCGAGGGAACTGGAGAAGATCATCCTGAAGGCGTTTTCACTCGTCAGGAAGTTTTATTCCACGGATAGGGAGAAGGCCTTCAACGTCTACCACTTCATAAACGAGCTCATGGAGGAGGAAACTCCAAGGATTCTTTCAAGGAGGTTTGATGCTGTTGATGTCTTTTCCCGCTCGGACAGGGGAGGGGAACCGAGGAGCGAAGAAGAGAAGAGGCTCTTCGAGATCTACCGGCTCCTTAAGGTATTCATTAACTACACGGATGAAAGGGTAAGGGACGTTCCGACGCTCCTCTTCGGGATTTGAGGGAACGCCAATTTTTAACATTTTTATGCCAAAACAAACCTTAAAAGTCTATATTTTTTACATTAACACGTCAATTCATGGAGGGTTTACGATGTTCCCGCACGAGGAGAAGCTCATCCGTGAGAGACTCGGAAGGGAGCCGAACGAAGTGGAGAAGGCGATGCTCGAAGTCATGTGGAGCGAGCATGCCTCCTACAAGTCCAGCAGATCACTTTTGAAGCTCCTGCCGACCGAGAACGAGCACGTTGTTCTTGGTCCTGGTGAGGACGCAGGAATAGTGAGGTTCGACGAGGACACCTGGATAGCCGTTGGAATCGAGAGCCACAACCACCCCTCAGCCGTTGAGCCCTACGGCGGAGCGGCCACAGGGGTTGGCGGAATTGTTAGGGATATCCTGTGTATGGGTGCCCGCCCCATAGCTCTCCTCGATCCGATTCGCTTTGGGCCCCTTGAGAAGGAGCGCAACCGCTATCTCTTCGAGTACGTCGTTAAGGGAATAGCCGACTACGGCAACAGGATTGGAGTGCCCACGGTTGGAGGTGAAACAGAGTTCGATGAAAGCCTTGACAACTACACGCTCGTCAACGTGGCCTGTGTTGGAATAATGAGGGCCGAGCACTTAGTCCACAGCTATGTAAGTGAACCTGGTTTAAAGCTCGTCCTCGTTGGAAACAGGACAGGAAGGGATGGAATTCACGGGGTTACATTTGCGAGCGAAGAACTCGGAGAGAACGCGGAGGAAGAAGATCGCTCGGCGGTGCAGATTCCGGACCCGTTCACCGAGAAGCTCCTGATTGAGGCGACGCTTGAGGCTGTCTATACCGGGAAAGTTAAGGCCCTCAAAGACCTCGGTGGGGGGGGGCTTACGTGCGCCTCCTCGGAGATGAGTGGAAAGAAGGGCTTCGGTGTGGTAATCCATGCAGATCGCGTCCCACTTCGCGAGCCGGGAATGACGCCGACAGAGGTCATGATCTCCGAGAGTCAGGAGAGGATGCTCTTCGCTATAAGGCTTGGAGATGTTGAGGAAATTGGGCGGATCTTTGAGAAATATAACCTCGAGTGGGCCATTGTTGGTGAGGTCATCGAGGAGCCGCGCTACATCGTCTACTGGAGGGGGGAAAAGGTGGCGGATCTGCCGATAGAGCTCCTGGTCGATGTCCCTACGATAGAGTGGAACATGAAGCCTTATGCCATCGAGAAGGATGTTGAAACGCCCGCCGTTTCCTTTGCGGAAGCCTTTGACCTCGTCTGGGGCAGCCCTAACGTTCTGAGCAAGCGCTGGGTTTGGGAGGGGTACGACCATGAGGTTGGGGGAAGAACAGTCATCAAACCCGGAAGGGACGCGGCGGTTCTGAAAATAAATGAAAAATATGGTCTGGCATTTGTCGCGGACGGAAACCCCCGGCACAGCCACCTGAATCCATATCATGGGGCGATGGGCGCCGTTGCGGAAGTAATCAGGAACCTCGTGGACGTCGGGGCAAAACCGCTGGCCCTGGTGGACAACCTCAACTTCGCTTCGCCTGAAAGGCCAGAGGTCTACTGGAGCTTTGCGGAAACCGTGAAGGGCCTGGCGGATGCCGCGAGGGCCTTTGGACTGGCCTATGTGGGTGGCAACGTGAGCTTCTATAACGAGGTCGTTGACAGCCCGATAAAACCCACAGCGATCGTTGCCGGTATTGGAAAAGTCGAGCTTGAAAAAATCCCGGGGATGGGACTCAGAGAGGGGCTCCTCATCGGAATCATCGGGGTCACGAGGAAGGAACTGGGCGGTTCTGAACTCTACGCGAGGCTCGGCGTTAACGGTGGAGTCGCTCCACGTGTAAGGCTTGAAGAGGAGAAGGTCAGCGCGGAGGCCGTCCTGAAAGCGGTTAGAAAGGGACTGGTTGAGGCGGTGCATGACGTAAGCATGGGGGGAATGGCGGTCGCCCTGACGAAGATGGCCCTCATGGGGAACACCGGCTTTGAGGTCGATCTCTCAAAGGCCCCCATGGATGGAAATCTCTCGCCGGTAGAAGCGGCGTTCAGCGAGGGCCATGGGAGGTACCTCATAGTCTTCGAGGAAGACAGACTGGAACAGCTCAAGATCATCTTCGGGGACTTCGCGACCATTGGTCGGGCGGGAGGGAAGGATGTTGCCTTCCTCTGGCAGGGAGAGAACCTCCTTAGGAGGCCTCTAAGTGAGCTTAGGGAAGTTTATGAGGCTCTTCCAAAGCTTTTGGGTGATGTTGAATGAGAATAGCGACCTATGCTTCTCACTCTGCCCTTCAGATACTGCACGGGGCGAAGAAGGAGGGCTTTGAGACGGTTGCTTTCGGCCCTGCCCATGTTAAACCCCTCTATACAAAGTACTTCCCGGTTGCTGATTATTTCATCGAGGAAACATATCCGGAGGGAGAGCTGTTGGGACTCGATGCGGTGGTCATTCCCACGGGCTCATTCGTGGCCCACCTGGGCATTGAGCTCGTTGAGAAAATGCGCGTCCCCTACTACGGCAACAAGAAGGTCCTCAGGTGGGAGAGTGATCGTTCCCTTGAGAGGATATGGCTCGAAAAGGCGAGGCTGAGGCTTCCGCGGGTATACGAGGACCCCGACGATATAGATGGCCCCGTTATAGTCAAGCCCTACGGGGCGAAGGGTGGAAATGGTTACTTTTTGGCCAAAAGCCCGGCCGATTTCTGGGAAAAGGCGGGGCGACTTGGAATCACGGAAAAAGAAGACCTCTCGGAGATTCAGATACAGGAATATGTTCTTGGAATTCCCGTCTATCCCCATTACTTCTACTCGAAGCTTAACCGGGAACTTGAGCTGATGAGCATTGACAGGCGCTACGAGAGCAACGCCGACGCGATAGGCAGGATTCCTGCGGGGGAGCAACTGGGCCTTGAACTAAACACCAACTACACCGTCATAGGCAACATTCCAATCGTCCTCAGGGAGAGCCTGCTGATGGAGGTCATCGATGCGGGGGAGAGGACGATCAAAGCAGCGGAAGGGCTCATGGGTGGCCTTTGGGGTCCTTTCTGTCTTGAAGGAGTTTACACGGAAGATATGGCATTTGTGGTCTTCGAGATCTCCGCCAGAATAGTTGCGGGCACGAATCCCTTTGTCCACGGCTCACCGTACAGCTGGCTCCGCTACGACTTCCCCGTCAGCACGGGGAGAAGGATAGCCATGGAGCTGAGGCAGGGGGTGGGGGAGAATAGACTGGGGGAGATTTTAACATGAATATGTTTAATTTACCGCAAGATAAGTTTATAAATTGACGTCCGAATGGTGGCAGAAGGTGGTGTCCATGTGGGAGAACTTCATCGAGGAGAAGGTCGGAGAGATAAGAGAGACCGTTGGCGACGGGAAGGCTATAATAGCCCTCTCTGGAGGAGTTGACAGTTCGACCGCGGCGATACTCGCTCACAGAGCGATAGGGGGGAAGCTTCACGCGGTCTTCGTTAACACCGGCTTCATGCGCAAGAACGAACCGGAGTTTGTGGTGAAGACCTTCCATGATGAGTTCGGGCTAAACCTCCACTACGTTGACGCGAGCGACCGCTTCTTTGCCGAGCTCAAGGGCGTAACCGAGCCTGAGGAGAAGAGAAGGATAATAGGCAGGGTCTTCATCGAGGTCTTTGAGGAGGTGGCTAAGGATGTGGACGCAGACTTCCTCATCCAGGGAACCATAGCCCCTGACTGGATAGAGAGTCGAGGCAGGATAAAGAGCCACCATAACGTTGGCGGCCTGCCCGAGAAGCTCAATCTGGGGCTAATAGAACCGCTCAGGGATCTTTACAAGGACGAGGTGAGGGAACTGGCGAGGGAGTTGGGTCTGCCTGAGAAGATATACAACCGCATGCCCTTCCCGGGGCCAGGGCTGGCCATCAGAGTTCTCGGGGAGGTCACCCCTAAGAGGGTTGCAGTGGTCAGGGAGGCCAACGCAATAGTCGAGGATGAGATTGAGAGGGCAGGCCTAGAGCCGTGGCAGGCTTTCGCGGTTCTTCTTGGCGTCAGAACGGTGGGCGTTCAGGGTGACATAAGGGTCTACAAGGAGACCATTGCCGTCCGCGTTGTTGAGAGCCTTGATGGAATGACCGCCAACGCGATGGCGGTTCCCTTCAACGTCCTCCAGAAGATAGCGTTCAGGATAACGAGCGAGATTCCCCAGGTGGGAAGGGTGCTCTACGACATCACCAACAAGCCACCGGCAACTATAGAGTTTGAGTGAGAACCTTTATCTATTTTTGAGGAGAATTTTGAAATGGTGAGATTATGGAGGTCATTGAAGCCGTCTATGAGGATGGGGTGTTGAAGCCCCACCTGTGGGAGGGGGGAAAGGTCAGAATAAAAATAATTGCAGGGGATATAGTGGAGTTCATCAGGACAGCGAAAGGAATCAAAAAACCCAAGAAAGACCCCCTGCGAATGCTTGAAGAGGTGAGGGAGCGTTGAGGTTCGTCCTTGATGCGTCTTTCCTCATCGATGCCTTTTCTGCCCACAACGACGAAAGACGGAAACTCGCGCTCAGGATTCTTGACGCTATCAAGGGGCATGAGCCCTGCGCTCCGAGAATATGTCAGGTTGAGTTTGTGAACGTCCTTAGGAGATTCACGCCGGAAAAGAGCGTCAGGAAGTTTCTGGGGATGTTTGATTTTATAACTCTCATTGGAGAATCGGAGTTCTTTGACGAGGCCCTTGAGCCTTCCTTCAGAGTTCACTCACGTGTGGCTGACTCTTATTATATCGCAGCTGCCAAGACTTTGAATGCCATTCTGTTAACCAACGACCGCAGGATGGCCGAGAACTCCCGTGAGGTTGGGATATCAGCCTTTTATCTGCTTGAGGAGGAAGAGAACTTCTTTAAATCCTTGGGGGTGAAGGAATGATCCTGATTATGGACAACGAAGGACAGTACGTTCACCGCATTTGGAGGACGCTCCGCTATCTCGGTGTGGGGGCGAGGATAATCCCCAATACGATGTCGCTGGAGGAGATCAAGGCGATGAAGCCGAGGGGGATAATCTTCTCCGGCGGTCCGGACATTGAAAGAACGGGCAACTGTGAGGCAATTTTGGAGCACTACGACGAATTTAATGTGCCAATACTGGGAATCTGCCTTGGTCATCAGCTCATAGCGAGGCACTTTGGTGGAAGGGTTGGAAAGGGCGATAAGGCGGAGTACAGTCTCGTTGAGGTTCAGATCGTGGTGGAGGACGAGATGTTCAGGGATCTCCCTGGTAGGCTAAAGGTATGGGAGAGCCACATGGACGAGGTGAAGGAGCTTCCTCCGGGCTTTACACTCCTGGCTAGAAGCGATACATGTCCGATAGAGGCCATGAAGCACGAGAGCCTTCCGATTTACGGCGTTCAGTTTCACCCTGAGGTTGCTCACACCGAACGCGGGGCCGATATTTACCGCAATTTTGCGAAGCTCTGTGGGGAGCTCTAGTCAGTGGCCCTTTTGTTATTCCCTGCGGTCCTAGGAGATCTCACCATCCGTTGTTCTGGCACTTTTGGATCGCTCTTCTGTCCTCCTTCCCCTTTCGGTGTCATCACTATCATACATTGTGCAGACAGAAACTTTTTAAAGTTTTTATATTACCATCTAATGTGATACCATGGGGTATTCCATCTACTACCACACAAAGGTCGAACGTTGGGACGATTTCAGGAGGTTCATAGAAACAGTATGTAATGGAATCGGCCTTGACCTTTCTTTCGTGGGGGATTCCATCCTAATATCTCCTGAATGTCGCTTTGTGGAGTCCCTCATGATACACAGGAGCGGTGAAGGTTCTGTGAAGACCAACCGAGTAGAGCCCTATCATTCACTCTACCTCCTTGTTCTTCACTCGATTTCCTCTTTCGGCTCCGTTGAGGTCTGGGAGGATTGATCCGTAAGATAAACTTCGAGTATCCTTACGGGCACCGCACCCCTGAGGGTTCTGTTCTCTATCAGGAGCTTGACGACCCTACCTGGCTCCGCCTCTGGTACGCTATCAACCCAGTAGTAGCCCGGCTTAACGTTGGCGGCTATGTCGTCGTGGACGAACACCCTGATGAGGCCGTTTTTGACCTCCTCAACGACGCCGTAGGTGTAGTCCCTACCGTAGCGGGATTTAAAGTAATACCTAAACACTACCACAACTCCAAGTATCGCCGCGAGGTACCCCATGTAATAGTACACCGTGGTTGTGATGCCCCGTACTACCGCGTATCCGATGAATGAAACAAAGGAGATTATGGATATCCAGTAGTAGAACACCCTATATGGATCCAGCTCTAGGAAGAATCTCCTGTTCCGTACTAGAATGTATCTGATGTACAGGAAGTACGGGGGAGCGATCAGGAGGATCCAGAGCACATCCAGCCTCAGGAGCAGGAGAATCAGGTTTACCACCAGGTAGGAAACAAACGCAAGCTGTAGCGTTAGGCTCAGGAACTCGTGGACGGTCAGGTTCCTTCTTATTAAACGCCTCAGGTATCTGAAAGAGGGGGGGGTTTTTGAAGGTGCCGGGAGAACCAACCCCCGGAGCCACCCAAGACCTGAGTCTACCGCCTCACCCATCCTGTACAGAACGTCTCCAATGGACATGATTTCACCTCACCGTTAGATCCTTTGACCCATATATGCCGAATATTTCCTCTGCTGTCCTTTCATCTATGTAAAATGGTATGGTCGAGAGATCCCCACCAGAATAAGTGCCGTAGGATATCCCCCAGACCTGATATCCCGGGATTTTCGGGGAGTTTAAGAAGTAATGGGGCAGGAAGTAGTAGTCGGCGCTACTCTCATTGTCCAGGGTGATGCCCAGGGTGTTAAACAGGTTGAAGAGCTTCTCATCGTAATTTGCGTTGGGTATCATGAAGCTGACGAGGCCGATGGGGTAGTAACTGTTCCCATACTTGTACCCGAGGGCGTCCTGCATTGAGTGTGCCAGTGCAACGTATGCATTGTGGTTCTGGTTGCTCCCCTCCAGGCGCTCGAAGAACGACCAGCCCCCGGGTATCGCGAAGTAGCGGTTGTCCTGAAGGCAGTTGATGAAAGGCTGGAGGTCATAGACCGTACCTGCGGCTTGGCTAGATACGCCCGACGAGGAGGGTTTGGTCTCAATTACCTTGTTGAGGTCTGTAGTGCGCCAGTAGAAGGTTATGCCATTGAAGTTGGGATCCTCAAGGAGATCGTTTGAGATTGTGTACTTCCTCACGGCAACCCATTCATAAGTTGTGGTCCTCTTTTTCTTCCCACTGTCCGTTGCCCAGTAGACGTACTCAAGGGGTTCTACCCAATACCTCGGGCTGTATTCACTATCGTAGTTGACTCTACCGTCTGTTATATCCTTGAACTCGGCGCTCTTCCAGTATGTTGAGTAAGGCTTCATCAACGCCTCGTACACGTGGAATGAGGTTATGGGATACCGACCTGAAACATAGGACTCCTCAAACCACCATGTCAGGGGCGTAACCCAATGGATGGCCAGTCCATCTCCACTCCTCGTTGTGTCGTCGGTGAAGGCAAGATCATCAGGAAGAATCAAATTCGAATCCTCAACTATAACACCACTGTCCCAATTCCGGTAGTTTCCATTCCCCCTCATCCTGAATCTCACTGCAAAACCACCGTAGAGATCGAGGGGCTTTTGGTTTATGAGGTATTCTTTATCGTTTCCCCCATTGATCGTTTTCGGACCCGCAAAGAGAACGAAGACGCTCTTTCCATTCCCCTTTGTCGGCGTTACTTCACTTCCAAAATACATTTCAACTTTTAAAGAGCCACCCTTAGGGATGGATGTTTTTATCCAGATCAGGGCCTTCTCATTCACTGGATCCCAGTACTCTATCCAGAAGGGGATGGGGTTACAATTCGAATCGTAGAGAGCTATCGAGGCATTAGTCTGATAGGGATCGTTCGTGAGGGAATAGGTGTTCTGAGTGTTCTGGAAGATCACGTTCAGAATCTGACTTGTGAAACCCTTGGCGGTGCTTATGAGGAGAGGAATCTGATAGTCGTTAAGGTCAACGCCAACCTGGTTCTGAACAGTTAGGTTTATTCTGTAACCTAAGGGGGAGCACCAGCCGCCCGTCCCTCCGCTGGTGCCTGAGGAGGTACTGTTGAAGACCATCACGCCCATGTCATCGTCCTTCAGTATAATCCTGTCCGTGGTCACCGGTGAGCCGTCGATCGTCAGGTTGGTTATG
>WAPO01000133.1 GCA_015520705.1 Thermococcus sp.
CATTTACACAACTATTACAAAAGTGTGATGAAAAGTTTAGATCTCTAGATTTCTTTGAACTTGCAAAGGGCGTTCAAGATTCCTTAGATGAAGGGAAGAGAACAATAAATGGCAGAGAAATTCCCTCTGGAAAAGTAAAAGAGAAGCCCAAAGTATTCAAAGGAAAAACTCTAAGCGAAATATTCACATTATTAGTTGAAACATTTGGAACCAGGAAAAAACAGGGGAATGTCATATTCTTTGATGCTCTTCCTTGTTCTTCATCCTTGAAGCTAGAGTTGGATATAATGAATCCACACCACCCGGAATACTATCAAGAGAATAAGCCCCCAGGAGATTGGCAAACTCCAAACCCAATATTCTTCTTAGCTGTTCCAAAAGGTGTAGGTTTTCTAATATCAGTCGCTCCTAAAAATTCTGACTCTAAATTAGCACAGATCGCTTTTGAAATTCTAAAAGTTGCACTTGAAGATATGGGAGTAGGAGCGAAAACTTCTCTTGGTTATGGAAGATTGAAGTTTGGAGGTGAAAGGCATCACGAGAGAAAAGACGCTTGAAGAGTTTTTAAGAACCTCAAAAAAGAAAAGTAAAACGGGGATTATCCAAGCTCAAATCTCAAGCGCCGCGAAAGAAGAATATCTCTTTACATGGACAGGGCATCCATTCACAGATGCTGGGCTGGTTGCACTTTTGTTGTTAAGCGGCAAGAAGAGGCCGGAAGAGCTGACAGAGGAGGACATAAAGAATGCAATTGAGTTTGCATCAGAGCTGTACTCCCGGAAGAAATGGAGTTCAGGATACATACATGCTATGATGCTTCCAAATAGTGGAATTCTTATGGCAAATCCCAGCATGACAAAGAAAAGAACTCCTGACACAATAAAGGCCAAGTTGTTCAGCCTTCTTTCAGAGCCAGAAGACCCAAACGCCCCTGTATGCGAAATCTGTGGGAGGAGACACGCCCGCCCGAAACCCGTTTACAGGTCAGACTTTCCCCTTGTAGGGACTGGGGGTGTCCCAAATTACTTTCCATCGGGAAAAGATGGTGCGAACATCTGCTCTCATTGCCTCTTCCTTGCCCAGATGATGCCCCTCGCGGCATACCGGCTCTCAAGGGTTCTGGTAATTCACGCCTACCCCTACGAACTTATGCTCGAATTCCACAAAGAGGCGATAGATGACGTTAAAAAGACGGAACTCGCTTCAGTCGCTAGGAACTTCAAGAGGCCCGAGAACTTTCTCTTTGAAAAGTTGATGGATATAGGGACAAAACTCGAAATGGGCAGGCTCGAAAATGCCTCAATAACCCTGTACTACTTCGTCAACAACAATCAGGGACAGGAGATAGAGCCGATATACATCCCAAATCCTATTCTTCGGTTCGTTGCATTTGCGGCCAGAGTGGACAGAAAAGGCTGGATGAACATAGTTTCAATGGGCTGGAGGAAAAAACCACGCGAAGAGGAGTTTGATGAGTTCAAAAAACGCTATCCCAACAACGTATACTCAAAGCTCCTCTCGGGTGAGAGTATTCTCTACTACTTTATTGACCCCCAAAACCGGCGTGCCAATTCAAGTTGGAGGCTCCTCTCTTTTTACTGCTCGGAGGTGTTGGGTTTGGATAAAGAAGCTCTGGAGTTTATTAAAGGTGTTGCGGATAGGATTGTCGAAACTGTGGAGAAGCTGCCCGACAACAAGCTCTCAAGGCGCGTTAGGGAGCTGGAAAAGGCAGGAAAGCTCTACCAGTTTGAAGGCTTCTTCATCAGGGTTGAGAAGGACAGACAGGAGTTCGGGATACCTGAGGCCCTGATGAGCTTCAACGACTTTGCACGGATTCTCACGAGCTACGGCGAGGACCTAAACGTTTCCTGGAAGACTGTCAAGAACCTGCTCCTCTTCCGCATCTACGAAAGGCTCCACGACAGGCTGATGAAGGCCTCAGAGGAGGCTGGAGAATCTGAAGAAGTTGAGGAAGAGTTTGAGGAAGGTGGTGAAGAATGAGGTTTGCGACAGGTTTGGTGTTGATAGATGCCCCCCATTCGGCTTTGAACATGCTTGGCATAGACGAAAGCCTCGCAGACAGGAACGTCACGAGGGTTAAGACGTTCAAGCGTGGTGGAAAGCGCTACCCATACGTTTCCCCGCAGGCCTGGCGCTACTGGTGGCGCTCCACACTGAAGGAACACTTCAACTGGGAGCTTTCCCCGTTATACCGCGAACAGAAGCAAGTCTTTACGGCGGCCAACCCCCTGAAGTACCCCGATGACGATGTCTTCGGTTACATGAGGGCTTTCAAGAAGGGCGGCGTTAACGTGACGGTTACGAGGGTCTCACCGCTAAAGAACACCCCGCTTATCTCAGTCCTGCCCGACAGGAGTTCATTAACGGTTGACGAAGGCTATGCATCGAGGCACGAAGGAGATCCAGTTCCGTACAGCCAGGAATTCTACTCCACAGTATTCAAAGGAGCGTTCTCGCTTGACCTCGATGCGGTTGGCCGCTTTACAATCATAAGCAAGGCCGGATTCAAGAACCTCATTACAAGGGACGAGTTATCCAAGAAGAGAAATAAGAACAATGAAGAAGTGTTCAAAGAAGTTGAAGAAATGGAACGTATCGCCAAGGAACTCGGTGCCAAGGTTGGTGAAAGGGAGTGGGTTATGTCCGATGAGATCAGAAAGAAGCGCGCAAGCGAGGCTATAAAAGCCCTCCGGTTCCTCAGCGGAGGAGCAAAGCAGACACAGTACCATACAGACATAACCCCCAAGTTCATTCTCCTCCTCAACATTGACGCCGGAATAAACCCATTCATAAGCGACATCGTATTGGAAGAGAATGGGAGCATCAAATTCGATGCAGAGGCGCTTTCAAAGAGACTCAAAGACCTCAGGGACGTGATACCTAAAGGAGCAAAGCTCTACATCGGCTACGATGAGGGCTTCGTTAAGTCCCTCGGCTGGAACGCAGACGAAATTACGGAGAAACTAAAAGAGAGCGGACTCGAAGTCGTTGTAGGGAGCGTTAAGGAAGCGATAGATGGCTTCACCAAGGAAATCGAAGCATACTACGGGTGAGCCGATGATACGGGTGAAGCTTAAGGCTTGGACCGCATCCTTCCGCTTTCCAACATTTCAATCGGGATACCAGCCAACGCTACCGGTTCCTCCCCCATCAACGATCCAGGGAATACTCTCGGCGGTGAAGGGCGAACCCGTTTACCTGACTGAGATGCATTACGTCGGCTACATCTTCAGAAGTGGGGGAAAAGGTGTAGACCTCGAAAAAATCTATGCCCTCGGAAAAGTCGAGACAGATATAATGA
>WAPO01000134.1 GCA_015520705.1 Thermococcus sp.
ACCTTAAGGTGGGTGACTTGACTGGGGCTTACAAGTATGCCGGCGATCTCGCACACTACGCGAGAGGAAACGTGGTTGAAGAAATCATCGCGCTGAAAGAGCAGATCAGGCTCCGCCTTGAGGAGGGCCTCGACATTCCGCCGGAGCTCATGGAAAAGGCCGAGATAATCGTCCACAAGGTCAAGCTCGGCTGGAGGGACGTTTGAAGGCGCTCCTTTTACTTTGTAAAGTCCTCCACCAGTAACTGGTATGGATCCGGGTTAATAAGGTTGCCTCTATTCAACTTTCCCATAAATCTCATTGAGCGCTCTGAGAAACTCGCTCGCTGCAACGACATCCCTAACATCGATGTGCTCGTTCTTCGTGTGCGAGATGTCGAGGTTGCCGGGGCCGAAGACTATCGTCCTTGTCCCGTTGTACATGAAGTTTATCGCGTCAGTCCAGCTCCTCATGCCACCGAACTCGTCTATATCCGTGACTTCCATCGCCTTCTTTGCCAGCTGCACAATCTCCTCGTCCGGCTCAAGTTCATAGCCGTCCCATATCTCCGTGTACTCGTATTTGAGTGTGTATTCCTCAAAGATTGGCTCCATGAGGTCGAGGATGTCCTCAACTTCCTGCTCAGGCAGAAGTCTTGCCTCGACGCGGCCCTTGCAGAGGGCCGGAATCAGATAGTAGGGGTTGTCGCAGACGAGCTCCTGAAGGCCGATGTGGGCGTCAAAATATTTGCCCTTTGCCTTGAATGGCTCCAGGGCCCTCAACTCTTCCAGCATCTTATAAGTTTCTTCTATCGCATTTACCCCGCTCTCAGGGCAGGCGCCGTGGGCCTCTTTGCCATCAACCTCAAAGTAAGCCTCGATGTTGCCGGCGTGGGCGATGTGGACTTCAAGGTCGGTGGGCTCCAAGACAACAGCCATTTTAGGCTTGTAGCGCTCCATAAAGAGGGCGCTCCCCCTTCCTCCGTGCTCCTCGTCGCTTACAAAGACGATTCCAACGTTCAGCTCATTAGCCTCTTTCTTCAGATTCTCAAGCATCAGCAGGACAGCCGCCACACCGCCCTTTATATCGCTCGCACCCGTTCCATAGACGATGTTGCCCCTCACGAAGGGTTCTGTTCTCATTGGTATCGTGTCCATGTGGACCTCATAGAAGAGCTCAGCGTCTGGATTGACGACGAGGTCTATTATTTCGCCATCGCTTTCAATATGAACATCATAGCCGAGTTTATGGAGAAACGCCATTACATGGAGTGCAATTCTGTCTTCCTTTCCAGAGGGAGAGGGTATCTTCAGAAGATTGACAAGTATTTCCTTGGCTCTCTCGGTTTTCATTTGGGTCACCTAATAATAGTGGGCGGTTGAGTTTATAAAGTTCCCCGCATAGATTGAAAGGGGCGATGAAGAGATTCATCCCTCCTGACGGGGTGATGAAGCGGTCCTCCCTTGAGCCTGTGAGGTGATTGCGATGATACCCGTGGAAATCCCGCCAAACACAGTAATGCTCAAAGGCATCGGCTGGGACTCCGACATCTACCTCGTCAGGGACGGTGATGAAGCCCTCATAATCGACACGGGAACCGGAACGTACTGGAACCGCTATGCCGAGGTCTGGGAGAGGGAGGGCTACCTTAACGGCGTGAGAAGGGCTGTGATTTTCAACACCCACGAGCATTTTGATCACGTGGGCGGAAACTCCGCGATTAGGGGATGGCTTGAGAGGAGGGGAATCAAAGTTCTCTTCGCCGCCCACAGAAAAACCGCAGAAGTCCTCGAAGGGCAGGAGGACTATGTGATACTCTCCTTTTACTACGGACGGCGTTATGAGGCGGAGAAAATCTCCTTTAAGCTCCGCGATGGGGATGTCCTGAAAATCGGGGCTCTCAGATTCGAGCTGATGCACACGCCCGGACACACCGCAGGAAGCTCATGCCTCTATGAGCCCGGAGAAAAGCTCCTCTTTACAGGCGATACTGTTTTTAAGGGCACGGTCGGGAGGACTGACCTGCCAACAGGGAGCCGGACACAGCTCGCCGAATCCATAAGAAGGCTTGAGGGTCTGGATGTTTACCTCGGCCTGCCGGGGCATGGGGGACTCATCAGAGACTGGGAGGAAAACCTCAGAACGGTTAAGGGGATGCTCGGCCTATGAGAAAAGGTTCCGTCAAGGAGGCTCTTGCAAAGATAAAATACGACCCGCGGGAAAAGGAGGAGGATTACTACATCATAATCGAGCATCGGGGGGCCTACGGAGACATCAAAAGGATTCCTGTGGAGGTTATCGAGCTCGGCCACGGATACTTCTTTGTCGGCGATGCCCAGATTCCCTACCACCGCATCCTTGAAATCGTGAGAAAAGACGGCAGAGTAATCTGGAGAAAGAGGGGAGCTAAGAGACCAGTTTAAACTCTGAGGTTATCAGGGCCCATTCTCTCCTTTCAAAGAGCTCTCCAGTGGCTGTTATCAGAAAATACGTGCCGTTCAGGAGGGCGTAATCCCTGATGCAGGCCAGAATGTCCATGAGCTTTTTAAAGCCGAGCTCAACGAGTAGGTACCCCACATCCTCAATGAGCACTACTCCGCGTCCTCCTTCCAGCTTTCTGGACTCAAAGAACGACCTCACCTGATTTTTAACCCTGAAGAACTCTTCAGGGCTTATTGAGTTTTCAGCTTTGGTCGAGCTTATCCAGACAACACGGACGTTCTTCCTGCCGAAGAACCTCATCACATTCTCCGGGGAGTCCCTTGTGAAGATTACGGCCTCCGAGCCGGGCTTTTCAAGGAGGTCTGCAAGAAAACAGCGAGCCTTGAAGCGGTCTGTGAAAAGATAGCCCCCGGGCCTCAGCCTGCCGGTTTCCACGCTCTTCTCCCTCATGGACACCATGAGGTCATAGACCTTCTTCAGCTCCTCATACTGCTCCTCCTCCATCACCGCAAGCTGGGCGAATACAGCCCGGGACTCCTCGTTTTCGGCCTTTTCTGCGAGGGTTTCATAGAGCCTCTTGCCGGACAGCTCGCTCTGCATCCAGTGTCTCACAGCTTCGAGGTAGTCCCCAGCCTTCTCAAACTCTGTGCGGAACGGGGCTATCTCCACGAGGGGAGTGCTGATTTTTACAGGCTCCTCCCCGGGATAGAGCTTCTTAAAAAGGCCGTAGAGCCAGTCCCTGTGTTTCTGGCTGGTCTCGCTCATCCTGAGGAAAAGGAGCTTGACGCTCTCCTTTTTTGCCTTCGAGGCAAGCTCATCGTAGTATCTAACCTCCTCAGCTTCATTGAAAATTGCATAGCTGAGGATTTCCTTTGGGGGCTTATCCCTGAGCTCCTTTATAATTTTGTCAAGATACCCGTTGAGCTGTGACATTTTATTCACTATATGTAACTTATGTTAAACAGCAGAAAAGCTTTTCTGTTGGAGGCACATCAGCACAAACATGATAGATGCTCACGCGCACTTCGAGTTTTACAGAAAGGATGCTCCAAGGGTTATAGAGGAATGCAGGAAGGAGCTGAAGACAGTCGTTGATTCAATGACCGAATACAGAAAAACCCACGTATGGAAGAGCTGGGAGCTCCTAAAGCCCTACTTCGGCTTCATCTTCCCCA
>WAPO01000135.1 GCA_015520705.1 Thermococcus sp.
CAGGAGCTCCAGCAGGGCGGGTATCTTTTCCTCGCTCTCAAAGCCCTCAATGCTGTGGCCCTTCCAGCCCGGGAGGTAGTAGACGAAGTCGAAGCCCAGCCCCACGTGCTCGTAGCCCGCCAGCTCAACCATGTACTCGATATGCCTGACGTATTTCTCAAGGGTGGGCCTTTCCTTATCCGTGAAGGAGGGTATTGCCACGGCACCTATGACGCCGTCCCTCTCTGCTATGGCCTTGATCTGCTCATCAGTAAGGTTCCTCGGATTGTCGCACAGCACCCTTGCGTTGGAGTGCGAGGCTATGAGGGGGAATGAGGTTGTGTTTATGGCATCCCAGAAGCCCGCCTCATTTATGTGGCTGAGGTCGACCACTATTCCCAGCTCCTCGGCCTTTCCGAGAACCTCAATGCCGAAGTTGGTCAGGCCTCCCTTCGTTCTCTCAAAGACCCCATCGCCGAGGGCGTTTCTCAGGCTCCATGTCAGGGTCAAAACCCTCAGGCCGAGGGTGTGGAATATCTCAAGAAGGTCTATGCTGTCCTCGATCGGCTCTCCGCCCTCAAGCCCAAGCCAAAGCGCAACCCTTCCGCTCTCAACGGCCCTTTTCATCTCCTCAACGCTGCTCACAAGCTCAAAGCTGCCGCTTTCCTCCACGTCCCTTCTCAGGGAATTCAGGACTTCAAGGGCGTATCTCAGGGCGTGGCTCCTCTTTTCCTGCCTCGTCCAGATTGCCATGACCCTCGCCTTAACGGCCTCCCCGAAGAAGCGGTCAAAGTTCTCCTCAAGAACCCTTCTTTTCCCTTTTCTCCTCTCGTCATAGACGAAGGTGGGTAAATCAGAATGGGCGTCGAAAATCATAGCACCACCGTAGGAGATAGGGCTGGAGGGTATATAACCTTCATGCTTTTTCCATTGAGATTATCTCCCTCAGGATTTTCTCTCTAACGGCTTCCTCCGGAATTCTGTCCGCAACGAGATGTGCGGCTTTGAACCTCTTCCCCCTTGCCAGTTCCACAGCCACAGCGGCAAGCGCTTCACTCCTTGCCCTGGAATCATTTATTCTGGTTGCAAACATCAGGGCCTTCTCAAGGTCTCCCAGCTCTGTGAGCAGCTTTGCTATATACTTGACCTCTGCATCGGACAGCCGTACGCCCGGATCATGACTGAACGCCTCCTCCACAGCCTCGGAATATTCGGGGCTTTCCATCCTCTTCAGCCACAGAGCCACCTCCAGCAGCCCTGCAACTCTCCTAACCCCTGAATATCCCCTGGAGGTCAGCGCAAGGGCCCGCCTGTTCTTCCCTTCAAATAGTGCGTTCCTGATTTCCGGGGAGCTGGCGTGAATGAGCATGGAAGCCAGCCTTGCCTTCCTCTCCACGGATATTGCCCTCCGGCTCACGTGGAGCTTATCGAAGATATCATATGCCCTCCTGTAGAAGGCGAGGGCTTCCTTTGACTTCAGCTGGTCGCCGGCTTTTTCAAGGAGTCCCGCAATCTCAATCAGGTAATCCACCTTGTGGGTGTACTCCATCTCGGCCCGGACTATGGTGTCGAAGGCTATCTCAAAAACCTCAAGGGCATTGGGGGTGAGCCCTGATACCGCCAAGTAATAGGCCAGACTTGCCAGAGTCCTACTTCTCATTATGGGATTCTCTATTTCAATTGCAATGTCCATGCCTTCCTCGAAGAGGCCCACTCCCTCTTCACTCCTTCCGGATGCCCTGCAGGCTGAGGCTATGATGCCATAGGCCACAACCCTGTCATGGGGATTCTTTATCTTATCTGCCAGATATTTTGCATCATAGAGAAGTTCCTCCACCCATTCTTCGTCTCCGTTTTCACTGTGGAGCGCGATTGCTATTGAAATCAGGGCCTGAACCTTCTCAAGGGGGTCTTTTAGCCCGTGCACTTTTTTGAGTGCGTCCTCATAAAAGCCCCTGCCTATGAGAACCTCAATTTCCTCAAGCCCGGTCATGCCAACTATAAAGTTCCTCCAAATCCTTATAAACTTTCTCTGCTTCAGTAAAGATGGGCGCGTAGAGATGCTGACTCTGGCATTATACAACTCCTATGATCCGAAAAAGCTCCATGAAGCCCATCTGAGAGCAATTGCCCGGGCGGCTCCTGTGTGCAAGGCGTTTAACTTCCATCTGGCGCTGATAGGCTTTCCCTTCGAGGGAAGGCCCCTTGATGTGGCGGGTGAGATAGCCGGGAGCACGACCATTGGCGAGGGAGGGAGATACCTCATCGAGCTTGCTGAGGGCAACAGGTTCCACCTCCTTGAATTTCCGAGGAAAGGTTACCCGGCCCAGTTCGGGCATGTGGTGGCAACGACGAGGAAGCCTGACGAAAGGAAGGCAATACATGCCGCCGAGATTGCGAGAAGGGCTCTGGGGGGAGAGAGCTTCTTCCTGATAGTCGGGCTCGGGAGGCATGGCCTTCCAAAGGAAACCTTTAAGTTGGCGGAGTATCACCTTGATATAACGGATGGGAAAGGAATAAGTCTTGAGACATGCACCGCAATAGGTGCCATCCCCGCAAAAATCAGCACATTGATGGAGGCGTTAAAATGGGATTTGAAGGATGGAAGGAAGATGCGGCATGGATTTTAATAACGGTGGTCGTTGTTTTTGGTCTGAATACTGGCCTTAAGCTGGCACTTCACACGGATTCTCCCCTCGTCATAGTTGTGAGTGGCTCCATGGAGCCCGTCTTCTACAGGGGTGATGTCGTCCTCCTCAAAGGCGTCTCCCCGCAGGACATAAGGGTTGGTGATGTCGTGGTTTATAAACGGCCGTACACGAAGTATCCAATCATCCACCGGGTCAGGGCCATAGAAAAAATCAGGATAGACGGCCAGGAGAAGCTGTGCTTTGTAATCCAAGGGGACAACAACCCTGTTCCTGATCCTGGTCTTGTGGGCTCTCCATACCTCGACTGCATTCCGGGGGATGTAATAGAGGCAAAAGCCCTTCTGGTCTTCCCCAAGGTGGGTCTTATCCCGCTGGAAATAAGGGAAAAGCTCGGCCTTGGATGATGCTTTTATCCATACCGCGGGTTAGACTTAAAAACTTCGCCTGCCTTTTAATTCTGGTGGTGCTATGAGATTTATCCCGCTTATAGCTGCAAGGCCCGAGGTGCAGATGGCCATAGATGAGGCCATAATGAGGGCGCGCATTGAGGGGAGGGTTCCGGACACTGTCCGTCTGTATGTTTTCAGGCCCAGTTCCATAACCATCGGAAGATTTCAGAGCGTGAGGCATGATGTCAACCTTGAGAAATGCCGGGAGCTCGGGATCCCTGTTGTCAGAAGAATAACCGGCGGCGGCTCGGTTTTCCACGACGAATTCGGTGAGATAACCTACTCTGTTGTAGCCGGAGAAGACATCCATCCAATGCTCAAGAACGTTGAGAGCAGCTACCGCTATCTTGCCGGGCCTCTGGTGGATGCGCTGAAGGAGCTCGGCCTCGAAGCTGGCTTCTCCGGTCTGAACGATATCGTCGCCAACGGCAAGAAGATAAGCGGCTCGGCTCAAACGCGGAGAAAAGGCGTTATCCTGCAGCACGGAACGTTTATGTATTCAACCCGTCTCGATGTTCTCGTCTCCGTGCTTAGAGCGAGCAAGGTCAAGCTTAAGGACAAGGGTGTGAAGAGCATCTGGGAGAGGGTCACAACCGTGGAGAGGGAGGGAATCAAACTTAGCAGGGACGAAGCATATGAACTCCTCATGAGGAAGTTCTTTGAGGCCTTTCCGCTTGAGGAAGGAAAGCTGACTGATTACGAGCTTGAACTGGCTGAAAGGCTCGTGGAGGAGAGATACGGGAATGATGAGTGGAACTACGCCCGTTAGCCCAGAAGCTCTTCCTTAACCCCATGGAAAAGCTCATCTTCCCCGAGCTCTTTTTTCAGTCTTTTGAAGTTCTCCTCAAGGCGTGGAAGCCTGCCTTTGGAACGCTTCAGCATGCTGTTCCCTATCTCGACGGCAAAACGGAGGTAATCCTCGCTAACGAGAACCCTGCCGTCCTTTCCGAGGGGAGCGGTGAGGTATTCTGTCGCGTTTATCTCGACGAGATATCTGGTGCTTATTGCCTTGAAGGTCGTGTATTTAAAACCGCTCGCCAGTCCGAGCTCGTGGAGCTTCTTTGCCTTTTCCATATCCTCCGCGGCGATATGAAAGATTGGGGGCTGGCTTTTCAGAAATATCAGCCCTTCTCTGGCTTTTTTAAGGCTTTCCCTGGCTTCTTCAAAGCTGAGCAGGCGGTGGGCTTTTATCAGCCACCTCGCCAGAGGCTTTGCCCCGGGAGCGGGCTCCTCTATTATTCCAATCCTCCCCGAGCATGATGAGGTGGTGTAGATACCCCTGATGGAGTTTATCAGCATCAGGAGGTCAATGATGTCTCCATCGACTTTCCCCTCTCTCACAGCGGTGAAGAGGCTTTTGAGGGCTTCCCGCTTGGCTTTCATAATCCCCGCCTCCTTTCTGAGCTGATTCATGAGAATAAAGGCCTTAAAGCTTTCTCTCTGCAGATTCTGACGAAAACTTTATAAAGCTAACCCAAAAAGTTTAGCTGGACATGGCCGGGGTGGTGTAGCCTGGTTAGCACAGGGGACTGTGGATCCCCTAGCCCGGGTTCAAATCCCGGCCCCGGCCCCATAATTCTAACAAACTTCGCCTGCGTGAAGTTTGATCAAGGTTCGCATGTCCTTCTGGATCTGAAGTTTTAAGAGGGATTATTCTTCCACCTGCTAATTTTCAGAGTTTCACTGCAAGTATAACGCCTGGAGGGCGTTAAAAAGAGTGTGAAATGGGTTTCAACTCCCTGTCTTTGATTTAACCCTGCTTTGGACTTGCAATCTTGGGAAGACATGCAAACTCGTTCCAAGCAATTTTGGTGGAAGTTTATTCTTTGATCAAACTTTGCTCTGCAAAGTTTGCTTGCTTGCGCAAGCGCTGGCGGAAAGAAGGCATGACCTTCTGAAAGTGCCTGTTTTCAAGTGATTTACTCTTAATTGGTGGTTTTACAGTGTTTTACTCTCGACGGGGCGTCCGAAGAATGCCAGAATAAAAGTAAAACTCACAAAAAGTCCAGATTTAATATTAAACCCGCTTTGTAGTCAAGTCTAGAGTGCACGCTTGATTCTCTGTCATTTAACAAAAGGCTAATTTTTTAATTTGGGATTCTTGTTAATTAACAAGCCAAAAGGCAGTTTTTATAGCTCCAGTTCC
>WAPO01000136.1 GCA_015520705.1 Thermococcus sp.
CAGGGACAGCTGTCTCAAAGTGGAAGGAGAGTTTAAGCCTTGCAAGCTCTTTCCTTGAAAGAACCTCTGAAAGTTCGTCTCCCCTGAAGTAGGCCGCTGAAACCGCGAACTCGAGGCCCACCTTGCCTGTAACAATTATCCTGTCCCATGGCTCTGCGATCGGAAGCTTCAGCTCATCCTTTTCCACGAGTCCCATTGCGGTTGTGGCCGCGGTTGGCTCCGAGACAGAGGGATAAACGCCCGTGTGGCCTCCTATTACTGAGCTCCCGTACTTCCGGCATTCAGTTTTCAGGGCGGCCATGGTCTTCTCAAGGAAGCCCCTTCCTGTTCCGGAGGGAAGGAGCAGGTCGACTACGAGCCACCTCGGTCTGGCCCCGAATACCGCAACGTCGCTGGCAGCAAAGTGGTATGTAAAAAAGCCGAAGCTTTCCTCCGGAACGCCAAGAACCGGGTCTGTGGCAACCACGAGGTATCTGGCCCCGTCATATTCGAGGACTGCAGAGTCAAACCCTTCTCTCGGCCCGATGACAACACTCCTATCATCAGCCCCTAAATTCTGAAACACCACATCCCTTAGGATATCATTTCTGAGCTTTCCGGTGGGCAGAAACAACGCTCTCCGCCTCCTTCAGTATTTTCATTTTCCCATTACAGCCATGGCACATTATCTCAAGGCTCGGAACCCTAACACTCATGCGCACCCCATATTTCCTCGCTATCTCGCTTATTTTAATGTTGAGCCGGTATGTTTCATCCATCAGCTCGGGGGTTGTAATAACCTCCTTGTCAATATACTGAAGGGGACAGCCTTCCCGCCACTGCTTCCTTCTCCCGTATTCATACATCCTGTGGGGCCTTATCCCGGCTTTCTCAGCCATCAGCTCAACCTCATCCGCGGTGTATGTGATAAGGGGGCGTAATATCGGAATACCAATTTTCGGTATCTCACTCAGCCTTATGTCTCCTCTCCACTGATCCATGAGAGCCCCTACAATCTTGTCGTTGGCGTTATCCCCTCTGGCAAGAACATCAAAGCCGTTAAGCCTCGCAAACCAGCGCGCGTTCTTCATCATGATCTTTTTGCAGTGTATGCATACTGGGCCCTTTCTTCCCACAGCCCCCCTGAGGAGGCCTTCAGTGATGTCAATGAGGTAGTGTTCCACCCCCAGCTCTTCTACAAATCCCATCGCCCAGCTGAGTGGTTCTTTCCAGCTCCAGCGATGAAAAAATGTTAAAGCTGAAACACTCAATCCAGATTCTTTTAGAAGATACAGGGCTAAACTGCTATCTTTTCCTCCAGAAAACAGCAGGAGAATCCTCTTCTGGTAAAGCCCCCTCTTTCTGGCAAATCTCTTGATTTCATTTATTGCCTCTGAAATCATGGGAGAAAATTGGGGGGAGATGTTAAAAAGCTCACTCCCCTTTCAGGTCGAGATATGCCACAGTTAATGCGATAGCTGTGTATGGTGTTGTTATCAGGGATGCTATTGCTCCACCAACATAGGGTATCAGGCTTAGGATCATGGTGACTATGGCCACTATAATTATAAGCACGATAAGGAACACCAGCACATCTCCCAGGTTTTCCTTGACGATGTTAATGCTCTCCTTTATTGCCTCAATGCCGTCCATGTTTTCAATTATTATTATCGGGATTGTAAACGCCACGAGGAGCAGCCATATCAGCCCTGGAATCACAAGGAGTATAAAGCCGATGAAAGTGCCAACGGCAATTATTATCGTTGCGATAATCAGGCTGCCGAGCTTCCCCAGTGCGGCGTTTATACCCTCCATGTATCCCGGAGAGCCGCCTTTAATCTGTTTGTATGCCATATCAACTATTGCCCCCTGTGCTATCAGAGCCGCTATAAACGATATCAGGGCGAGCAGTCCTGCCAGCCCGATCATCGCACCCATTCCCGCCATGCCTATCGAATGCATTCCAAAGATGCTTCCCCTGAATGCTATTCCCCCGATCAGGCTGATGATAAAGGGCAGCAGAGCAGGAATAAAAAGGCCATAATTCTCCTGAAGCAGGTCTACAGGTTTGCTTAAACTTTTTCCAATATCAATTCCCATGTTAACACCTCAATTATTGTATTTGATTATCTTTAATTTTTCCGGTTAAATAGTTTTCTAAAATGCCAGTAATTTTTGATATATACCAGCAGACCTAATGATATACTGATAACATACCTTGAACTTCCAATTTTGAAGAACAATCTCATAAGTGCTATACTCAAACCATATCCTTTTGTTAGGCTCACCAAAGCTTTTTAAGGCAGGCTATCGAGTATGGATGTGAATTAGGGCAGCCTAACGGTGATGGACATGATTGTGCCATTGAATTCATTAAAACCCGGAGAGAAGGGCATGGTGGTCAACATACTTGGAGGTGCTGGTGCAAGGCAGAGGCTTGTTGCAATGGGTTTAACTCCTGGTGCGACAATCCATGTGATAGAATCACATCCATTCGGCCCCATAATTCTTTCAGTCAGCGGGACGAGATTTGCCATAGGTAGAAGGTTAGCAGGCAAGGTGATGGTGAGGAAGCTATGATGAAGGTCGTTGCTCTGGCCGGCAACCCCAATGTCGGGAAGACCACAATCTTTAATGAGCTAACCGGAATGAGGCAGCATGTGGGCAACTGGCCCGGGGTAACCGTGGAGAAAAAGGAAGGAATTCTTGAATATAAGGGAGAGAAGTTTCTCGTTGTCGACCTGCCCGGAACCTATTCCCTCACCGCCCATTCGGTGGATGAGCTTGTGGCAAGGGATTTCCTCCTCAAAGGGAGTGCTGATGTCGTCGTTGATGTTGTCGATGCAACGGCCCTGATGCGCAATCTCTTTCTGACAATGGAGATATTTGAGATGGGGCTGAAGAACACCGTTATAGCTCTGAATAAGATTGACCTTGCCGAGAAGAGGGGCATTGAGATAGATGCAAGGAAAATGGAAGCTGTCCTTGGAGTCCCTGTGATCCCTCTGAACGCCAAGGAAGGTATAGGAATTAAAGAACTCAAAAAGAAGATATATGAAGTCGCACACAGGAAAACAAGGGTTGAACCCATTATCCCGAGGTATGATCCGGCTATTGAACGTGAGATTGAGCACATAAGCACCGTTCTCAAACACACGGAGCTGGCTGAGAAATACAGCCTTCGCTGGCTGGCGATAAAACTTTTGATGAGAGATGAAGAGGTAATCAAGCTTGTTCTGCGCTATCTGGGAAGCGAGAAGCTCAACGAGATTATGGGACATATAGGAGAAGTCGAGGAGAGATATAAGAGAGCAATGGATTTGATGATTGCTTCCCAGAAGTATGAGTTCGTCGACAGCCTGATGCACAGGTTCATGCGCTATAGGTTTGAACAGGGGGAGACCTTCAGCGATCAGCTCGATAGAATTCTAACCCACCCAGTATACGGACTTCTGGCTCTCTTTGCAGTATTCTACCTTATGTTCAAGTTTATATTTGCCTTTGGCATGCCTCTCCAGGGTATGCTGGATGATGCCTTCTCTTCATTCGGACAGTGGCTAGCCCCTCAGATAGCAAGTGAAACACTCAGAGGCTTGCTTGTTGATGGTGTGATTGCAGGTGTGGGGGCTGTTCTGAGCTTTTTCCCTCTGGTTTTTCTCCTGTTCCTTGTTATGGCATTTCTTGAAGATGTCGGATATATGGCCAGAGCTGCTGTTGTGATGGAGAGAATGATGAGAAAGTTCGGCCTTCCAGGGAAGAGCCTCATACCGCTCGTGCTGGCCTTTGGATGTAACGTCCCTGCAGTTATGGGGACGAGAACACTCGATGAGGAAAAGGACAGGATAGTAACTATGCTCATAAACCCCCTGATTCCATGCAGCGCCCGGCTCTCGGTCATAAGCTTCCTTGCAGGAGCATTCTTCAAAGAAAATCAGGCCCTTGTTGCTGTCAGTATATATGCTGTTGCAATTCTCCTCGCCCTGCTGATGGCGTGGGTATTCAGCAGATTCCTTGTTGGGGGGGAGACCAGTCCGTTTATAATCGAGCTTCCCGAATACCTCGTTCCCTCATGGAAAACGGTTATAATCCATTCATGGGAGAGGAGCAAGGAGTTCGTCAAAAAGGCAGGCACAATAATTCTGGCCGGTTCAATAGCCATCTGGTATCTCAGCAACTATCCGAGTGTCATAGGCAGCGGCAGGAGCTATGCAGAGAGGATTGGAATGTTCTTCGAGCCGTATGTTAGACTTATGGGTCTTGACTGGAAAGCCGCGGTAAGCCTGCTCTTCGGGATTATAGCAAAGGAGAACGTGATTTCAACCTACGGGGTTCTTTACGGGAGCAGAGAGGCCATAATAAATGCTATGGTGCCCCTTCAGGCATACGTCCTCGGCTTGGTTACAACCCTCTACATACCGTGCATAGCAACGATAGGGGCGATAAAGGCAGAGGCAGGGTGGAAGTGGGCGATGTTTACCGTTGTTTATATGATAGGGCTCGCTTCGGTTGTGGGGATAATAACCTACCACGCAGCGCTTGCCCTGGGCTTTTGAGGGGGTTTAGAAATGGGAAAACTTGAGAAGGTTTTGGAGCTCATTGAGGCGGGTAAAAGCATTGAGGAAATCTCCAGAGAAATCGGAGTGCCCCCATCCGAGGTTGAGGGGATGATAAAGATACTCGAAAGCATGGGCTATATTCAGGTTATTGAGACGGGTGATTCTGCCTGTGAAGCATGCCCTCTGAAAAGCATATGTCCCGGGAGCTGCATTAAGTTTAAGGGAAAACTCTATCAGCTTAGCTTCAAGGTGAGCAGGGCACATAGATGATCATGTGCTTGAGTAGATGCACTTTTAACCATATTTAATAGCCGTTAAATATATAAGTTGTCCCGCGTTGTTATTATTGGTGGTATTAATGAAGGCTCTTATCCTTGCAGGTGGATTTGGAACGAGATTGAGGCCTATATCATCAACTAAACCCAAACCAATGGTGCCTGTTCTCGGAAAGCCCAATCTACAGTATATCCTTGAAAGCTTGGAGAAAATAAAGGAAATTGAGGAGATAGTGATTTCGGTTCACTACATGAAGGCTGAGGTCAGAGAGTTCATAGATGAGAAGATGCCCGAGTATTCAAAGGACATAAAGTATTCAGTCCAGCCCATGCCCCTCGAAACAGGCGGCGCAATCAAAAATGCTGAAACGCTACTGCTCGGAGAGGAAGACTTTCTGGTGATATACGGTGATGTCTTCACAAACTTTGACTTCAGGGAGCTTATGAAAGCCCACAGCGAAAACGACGGCCTTATAACAGTTGCACTGACAAAGGTTTATGACCCTGAAAAATACGGTGTTGCAGTTCTTGATGAAGAGGGGAAGATTAAGGACTTCGAAGAAAAGCCGAAGAGACCAAAGACAAATCTCGTTGATGCTGGAATTTACATGGTTAACAGGAAAGTTCTGGAAGCCATACCGAGCGGGAAGGAGGTCTATTTCGAGAGGGAGATTTTGCCCAAGTTTGTCAATGAGGGACAGGCCTATGGATATATGATGCCGAAGGACAGATACTGGGTTGATCTTGGAACTCCCGAAGACCTGTTCTATGCCCACCAGCTTGCTCTTGATGAGATAGCCAAGGAAAACGGCTACTTCACAGTTAAAGAAAATGCAGAGGTTCCGGAGGATGTTGAGATTCAGGGGCCGGTGTATATAGACAGCGGTGCCAAAATCGGACACGGTGTGAAGATAAAGGCATACACATACATAGGCCCGAACACGATCGTGGAAGACAGAAGCTACTTCAAGAGAGCAATTTTAATCGGACATGATATAGTGAAGGAGAAAGCGGAACTCAAGGACTCAATCCTCGGAGAGGGCGTTGTTGTCGGCAAGAACGTTATACTCAAGGAAGGTGCGGTTGTTGGAGATTACGCCAGAATCTACGACAACCTCGTCATCTACGGTGCAAAGGTTCTCCCCTGGAAGAAGGTCGAGGAGTATGAAGCATACATAAAGATAAAACTTGATCCTACAAAGGTCAGACCTGAGCTAACCCCTGACAGATGCCCGCTTGGCCTGCCCGAGTGCATATACAAGAAATTCAAAGCAATCGCAGGAGAAAAGCCACCCTGTGATGAGTGTATAGAAAACCAGTGGCTCTTCTGATTTTTAATTTTCAATATTTTATTCTAGGATTGTATTCCAGTATCATTACCCCGTTTTTGAACACCCTTATAGTTCCACTCTCAGACAGGCTAACAGAGACCGCTTTTGTTAATTTGCTTATGCCTGCTGCCGCTATATGTCTGCTCCCGAGTCCCGGAGGAAGCATGAGGTTCAGCTTTTTGAAGTCTATATCAAGGTATCTTCCAGCTGAGAGTATCCTTCCGGTGCTCCCTATCACGAATGCTCCATCCAGGAGGGCAAATTCCTTTATTATCTCCTTGCTCTTTTTATCCAGCACATTGATTTTATGTCCCTTGAAGGGGTTCGGTATCAGCTGGTGGGAGTGCTTAAGAACATTTTTAACGTCTCCAATGACAAAAAGGGTTCCGAGCTTTATTCCTTCTCTGCCCTCCACACTCAGCTCTATTGCAATCTCGAGAACTTTTTGCAGAACGGTTTGAGCTGAGGAAAAGAAGCCTCTAACAGTCATTAAACCTTTTTTAACAGCCTTAATGCCGATAGAATGCTGACTGACATAGACAAAGGACTCCTCATCTCTGAGGAGTTCATGCTCAAGAAGAAAGGCGGATATAAGGTTCAGAGTGTTTTCAACATCAAGGTTCTGTGGGATGGGGATTCTCTTAATCTTGCCTGAAATATCAAAGCTGCTACCCACAATAACTACAGGTAAGTCTATATCCTCAACATACTCCTCAGGCACATCCTGAAGAACAACAATTGCTTTTGAACCTAGTTCGGATGCCAGCTTACCAGCGGTTCTAATTAAAACCTTAATGGTTGTTCCAGCCATCGGTTTCCCCATACTTATTGTACCTTATGGATTATAAAAATATTGGTGAATCAAAATAATTGCGAGAACGTAAAAATTTAAATATTTGCATCGTGAATTTTATAAGGCTGTTCAGGGAGGAACGCACATGAGGATCATAGTGGCAATAACTGGTGCAAGTGGGGTAGTTTATGGCATCAAGCTGATAAAGGTTCTAAAGGAACTTGGACATGAAGTAATAAGCATAGCCTCGAAGACAGGTTTGGCTGTGATTGAGCATGAGCTTGGGGTTGAATTCCAGCCTGATTACTATGAAAATAATCTCTTTGCACCTGTTGCATCAGGTTCATACCCTTTTGACGCAATGGTAATAGCACCCTGCTCCATGAAGACTCTTGCTGCAATAGCAAACGGTTATGCTGATAATCTTATAACCAGAGCCGCCGATGTGGCATTGAAAGAGAGGAGGAAGCTGATTCTGGTTGTCAGGGAGACCCCTCTAAACTTGATTCATATCAAAAACATGCTAACAGTCACCCAAGCTGGTGCTGTGGTTATGCCAGCATCTCCAGGATTTTATCATAAACCCAAAAATTTGGAAGATGTCGTAAAGTTTATAATTGGAAAAATTTTAGATAATTTAGGGATTGAGCATAATTTATACGAAAAATGGGGGAGCTGAAATGGTGCAGCTTGATGACCTTGATAGGGCTATTTTGAGGCTGCTTAAGAAGGATGCAAGGCTTACTATCTCCGAAATTGGTGAAAAGCTCAGAAAACCTGAATCAACAATTCATTTTAGGATAAAAAAGCTCCAGGAGAGAGGCATCATAGGTAGATACACGATAGTCGTTGGTAAAGACCTTCAGCCAAAGAAAGCAGCCTTCGTTATTGTCCGGGTTAAGACTCCTGTAATAGAGGACTTTCTTGAGAGGTACCTTGAGTATATAACAAGAACCCTTGCCATGCTTCCAAATGTTCTCATGGTTTCGAAGAGTGGAGAAGATACCATACTTGTTCTCGTTGGTGAAGAAACTGAAGAAAAACTCAACAGGTTCATTGAAGAGAATATAAACGCCCTGCCTACTCTGAAAGAAGTTGTAGTTCTCCCTATCCGGGAGTTTAAGAAGGGGAGTGATATAATAGGATTTTTAGCAGGGGTGTAATATGGAAGTCGAGATCAAGTTCAGGGTGAATGCTGGGGAAATCAGGCGCAGGATAGAGGCCATTGCACATTTTGACCATGAGGAAGTTCAGGAGGATCTCTACTTTTCCGTCCCCCTTCCAAGCCTGCTGAGAATCCGGAGAATAGTCAACCAGAACGAGAGCATCCTCGGCTATAAGTTTATAAAAGACAGCAGAAATGAGGAATTTGAGGAAGTGGAGGTTAAAGTCGAGGATTTTGAAAAAATGAGGGAAATTCTGAAACGGCTCGGTTTTGAGGAGGACATCTGGGTGAGAAAGCATCGCCATGTGTATAAGCTTGGGGACGTGACCTTTGAGCTGAACCGGGTCGAGGGGCTCGGGGACTTTCTGGATATAGAGGTCATCAGCGATGACCCCGTGGAAGCGAAGAAAAGAATATGGGAGATTGCGGAAAAGCTCGGCCTGACGGAGAGGGATGTCGAGCCGAGGCTCTATCAGGAGCTTATGAAGGATATCACCTCGCGGTAGCCACTATCTTTATTATGTCGTTGAACTGAAGTTCATAGTCCTCTCCGACCCTTCTGTGGGTTTTTGCATTGACAGCATAGAGGAATGTCTTCCCGAGGTCTGTGTGGACTTTGAAGGCCAGATCACGGGGGGTTGACCCTTTTCTCATCAGGAATACGTGGGGGAGAACGTTTCCGAACTGATCGGTGAGCTTGTGCTCGTCCTCAACCGGATAGACAGGTACCAGCTGAAGGAGCTCAAACGTCGCCCTGTTTATGACTTCCTGGACACCTGTTGAGCCGAACCTCTCCAGAACCCTTTCCCTGATCAGATGGAGGGCTTTTTCCTGCTTGGGGCTCATCTTTTTGAGGATTTTGAAGTCCCCAGCTCCCGGGACGTATTCAATGAAACCGGCTTTGGCAGCTTTTCTCAGTGTGAGCTCTGCCACTGCCGACGTCGGGATTACTATGTATCCCCTGCTCCTCCCTTTTCTCTTCAGCCGTGCGATCTGCTTATCGCTTGCTGCATCCGCCTTGTTTGCAGCGATTATTATAGGCTTGTTGACTTTTCTGAGCTCCTTCACAAAGTTAAAGAGCTCCTCATCACTCCATTTGGTGGGGTCGTCGCTCAAACCCAGCCTGTGTATAACCTCAAACGTGTCCTGCTCTGTGACCCCTATTCCTGTGAGCTGATTGGCTATTGCCTGTGCAAGCTTGAGGTGCTGGAGTTTGACCCTTTTTGAGAATTTATCCCAGTTCTTTTTGAGAATCCCGTATATCCAGAAGTCTATCTCCCTCTCAAGGAACTCAATGTCCTCCACAGGGTCGTGGTGCTCAACGGGATTTCCCTCTTCGTCGGTCTTTCCTGTTGCATCTACGACATGAATAAGGGCAGAGGCCATCCTTAAATCATCGAGGAACTTGTTTCCCAGCCCCCTGCCCTCATGGGCTCCCGGAACTAGACCTGCAACGTCGATCATTTTTATGGGTATCAGTGCGAGGCCGTTTTTGAACTCGTAGTTCTGAGGGTTCGGCCTGCAGTTCAGTTCCTTACAGGGATGCTCGGCTATTGCATGGCTAACCCCGATGTTGGCATTTATTGTTGTGAAGGGATAATTGGCAATCTGAACATCTACGAGGGTTGCAGCTGAGAAGAAGGTTGATTTTCCCACATTTGGCTTTCCCACAACACCTATCTCCATATCTACCACCTATGGATATTAGGTGGAGAGGCTTTAAAGGTTAAGGTGGCGAAAACTATAATTCCTCTTATGAATAAAATATAAAGGTGATCCCATGAAAATCTACACTCTTGCCGAAGATTATGCAGGCTATGAAAGTCCATTTCTGGCTCAGCATGGAATAAGCTTCCTGATTGAGCACAAAGGGGTGAAGCTCCTTTTTGACACAGGACAGAATGCACAGGCAGTGCTCTACAACATGAAGCTCCTCGGGCTGAAGCCCTCTGAGATTGATTACATCTTCCTATCCCACTGTCACTACGACCACACAGGCGGTCTGATGGGAATCCTCAAGGAAATTGGGAGGCGGATTCCGGTAATAGCTCACCCTGCAATATTCAGGAAGCACTTTGTAACAAAGCCCCATCTAAGGCATGTGGGCGTTCCTTTCAGACGGGAGGATGTGGAAAAGCACGCAGAACTCTTCCTGACAGGAGAACCATTTCAGATATCCAATGGCATGTATTCCACTGGAGAGATTCTCGAAAAAGAGGGGTTCGAGAGAATGGAACTGGAGGTATATACCCTAAAAGACGGAAGGATTGTGAGGGATTCCCTTTCCGATGACATGAGCGTGGTGATTGAAACCTCTGATGGGCTTGTTATTGTGAGCGGCTGCTCTCATGCAGGGATTGTTAGCATAGTAAAGCACTCCATTAGGCTCACAGGGGTGGAGAGGATAAAAGCAGTTGTAGGGGGCTTTCATTTAATAGATGCTAACGATGAAAGGATAGGGAAGACGATTGAAGCTTTTAAAGATCTGGGCGTTGAGGAGGTCTAGACCGGGCACTGCACCGGATTAAAAGCCGAGGCCGCTTTCCTTAAAGCTTATGGAGACGGATTTCACAAACTGCACGCAGGGATGGTGATTGAGTGAGCGAGAAACCAAGGATTACGGTTTTTGCGTACTCAAAGGACAGATTTGAAGGGAGGAAAGTTGAGAGCCTTGAGAATGCACTGGAGTTCAAAAACTACAGCGTCGTGTGGGTTAACATTGACGGGTTTGAAGACCTCAACGGGCTGAAGGAAGTCTTTGGATTTCACGATGCGGTTTTTAAAGCCCTCAGAAGATCAAAGGGCAGAATAAGAGCCATGGTGTTTGGAGACTACCTGTTTCTACTCCTCTATCAGATTTATGAGCTTCCCGGCGGGCTGAAGAGGGAGAGGACTGCAATATTCCTCAAGGACAACTTTGTGATTACGATACAGGAGAGGCCGGGGGATGTCTTTAACCCGGTCAGGGAAAGCATACGGAAGGGGGAGGGACTGTTCAGGGAAAAGGGCGCTGATTACCTCCTCTTTGCCCTCCTCGATGCCGTGGTTGAGAACTACATCCCGATGCTTGAAAGGATAAGCTCCAGAATGGAAGAGCTTGAGAGTAAGATACTGAAGAGGGCCGATGAGGAAACGCTGCGCAGGATTCACAGAATCCGGAGGGAGATTCTTTTCATGAGGCGCACCATATTTCCCCTTCTGGAGACGTTCAGAAAGCTGGAAATTGATGCCGGGGAATTTTTCGAGGAGGAAACCCGGGGATACCTCGACGAGCTTCACGAGCACATCATGGAAATTCTGGAGGTTGTTGAAAGCCACAGGGAAATGGCCAACGGGCTGATTGAGATGTACTATTCGACGATTTCAATGAAAACAAACGAGATAATCAGGATTCTGACGGTCGTTTCGACGATCTTCATCCCCCTGACGTTCATAACCGGGGTTTACGGCATGAACTTCAGGTATATGCCGGAGCTCAGCTGGAGGTACGGCTACTTCGGAACCCTCGCGGGAATGCTCCTCATAGCTCTCGGGATGCTCCAGTACTTCAGACGGAAAGGGTGGCTATAATCCAAGGGCCATCCTTACGGCCCTCTCGGCTATGATGTTCATGGGGTCTATTAGGGGAACACTCAGATCTCCGGGCTTAAGCGCCACGCTCACCTCCGTGCATCCGGCTATTATAGCCTCTGACCTCTTTTCAAGCTTCCTCGCCACGCTAAGGAGTAGCTCCCTGCCGAGTTCAAGATTCCCTGCCTTAACCCCTTCATAGATTGCCTTCATAACTCTCTCTTGATCCTTCTTTCCCGGAACCGCTATCTCTATCTTTCTGCGGAGGAGGGCTCTGTGGTAGACAAACCCTTTTATGGTTCCATCGGTGGCCAGGAGGCCCACTTTCCTGAGACC